>RPQK01000817.1 GCA_003819755.1 Acidobacteriota bacterium
CATCCCGGTCGCTGACCGCCGAGCTCAGTCCGCCGATCCTGCATGAGGGAGGCTTGATTCCCGGCTTGGAATGGCTGGCTCGATGGATGGCTGACAAGCATGGAATGTTCGTGGATCTGGAGACGCAGCCGGACGCCTCACCTGCGGCCGAGGATGTGAAGGCCCTACTCTTCGAGTCGGCCCGGGAACTGCTCTTCAACGCAGTCAAGCATTCTGGTGCCAAGTCGGTCTCTGTAAGTTTGCGACGGCTGAAGGATGACCTGGTGCATCTTGTCGTCTCGGACACAGGACGAGGCTTCGATCCCAAGGCGCTGAAGCTGGCGGGAATCTCCGGCGGCGGCTTCGGCCTCTTCAGTATTCGCGAGCGCCTGGAACTGATCGGCGGACGGATCCAGATCGATAGCGCGCCCGGCGCTGGCAGCCGTTTCGCGATCACCGCTCCCATGGGCAAGCCGGCCGTGTCCGACTCGCACGCCCTCTTGGCTGAGACGCTTGATAGTCCTCCAGTCCAAATCGTTTCGCCGAGCGATGGGAAGATTCGAGTCATGCTGGCTGATGACCATGAGGTGATGCGGCAGGGCCTGGCCCTGCTTTTGGCCGCAGAACCGGACGTCGAAATCGTGGGCGAGGCTGCCGATGGTTTTGCGGCCGTGGAACTGGCCGGGACCTTGCAGCCCGATGTCATCCTGATGGATTTGAGCATGCCCAGACTGAACGGTGTCGAGGCGACACAGGCCATCCATAACGACTTTCCCGACATCTGCATCATTGGCCTGTCGATGTTCGAGGAAGCAGAACGCGCCCAAGCCATGCGCAACGCCGGGGCGGTAGACTACCTCATCAAGAGCGGTCCCGCCGTCGAACTGATCGCCGCAATCCGCACCTCCGTGAACATGCGGCACGCTAGTCCAGAGACAGATAGGCTAACTTGATTCTAAGAAGCAGCCAGGCGTACGAAATCATGCTTTCGGACGACAATCTTCCTGGCAGAGCCTAAGCTCCTCACTCTATGGAGCAGAGCGTGAGAGTTGGAACGCTGGTCTTGCTGGTTCCGCTTTTCTCTCAGCCGTATCCGGAGCAGCGGGCAAGACCACGTTCAGAAAGGAGTTGTCATCCAGAGCCTGGCAGTGAAGGCTGATCCGACGCAGACCTACGCTTTGTTTCTGCCTCCCGAGTACAATCCGGGGACGAAATGGCCGGTCCTGCTCAGTTTCGCGGAAAATGGGTACTCGAGCCCAGCCAGGCTTGAAGAGGATTCAGCGTTCGACTTCCTGCGACCGGAACCCGAATTTCGACAACTGGTCCAAACCATCCAAACCAACCACCAGAAGGCGCGGTGACTTCTGAAATCGGACAGAGTCGCAAGCCGAGCGTCTTTTGCGGAGCCCACCGGGTCAGGGGCCTGAGTCAACCACTACGCCTGGGGTCAGCAACGGCGGCCCGGTCGCTCCGCAAAAGACGTTCGGGCACTGCGACTCTTTCGAGCGGTTCCTATAGTTTCTGCCCGACGCAGGGGTGCTTTCAATACACCTCGATGCTCAAAGTTTAAAAATGGTTCAACCTTAGAAGAAAATCCTGCCCTGGTCCCTGTCGAGACGCCCCGGTTCTGTAATTTCCCGCTCTGCCGAATGACTAATGGTCGTGGAGGTTACGCCATGAAGAAGTTCCGCTTAGGGTGGGTAGTTCTGTTCTTTCCTATCTGTGTTCAAGCTGACTCCTTTGGTCAGGGCCAGCGGCCTGTCGCCTTTACTCATGCTGTCATCATTGACGGAAACGGCGGAGCTCCGATCGAGAACGGGGTTCTCGTGGTGCGGGGCGAAAGAATCGAGGGGGTAGGCCCGGCAGCCAGCGTTCAAATTCCGGCGGATGCCGCGGTACGAGATATCCAGGGGAAGGTCATCCTGCCTGGGCTTGCAGATATGCATCTGCATTTCTCGCACGGGTGGAATGGCAAAACGACCGATCTGCTCGGGTATCAGCGTCACCTGAATGCCCTCCTCTATTCCGGCATTACAACAGTTATGGACACCGGGAATTCCTTGCCCTTCATCATTCAGGTGAGGGACGAGATCGCGGCGGGCAGGTTGATCGGACCGCGGATGTATTGCGCCGGGCCGATACTGGACGGGGCCGACCCTTCATGGCCGTCCATCTCATACAGCGTGACATCAGTCGAACAAGTCCCGGCTGTGGTTCGACGCCTGAAGCAAGATCGTGTCGATATCATCAAGGCTTACGGCGGCCTGTCCGACTCCATACTTGCTGCTCTGGTGCGGGAGGCGAGCAAAAGCTCCCTCGCTCTGTTTGTCGATCAGGGCTGGCGAAACGGATCTCTGGAGCTCGTCATGGGTGACGGGGTCACTGCTTTTGCCCACGTGCCGGACTTCCCTCCCAGCTCCGACGCGCTCAACATGATGAAGCCCCGCCAGGTAAAGTTCATTACTACCCTGGCCGTCGTCGAGTCCTACTCGCGGCGCCGTCTGGCTGACCTCGCTTTTCTGGAATCGTCTTTAATCAAAGACACGACTCCCGCGGCGGTCCTCGCCGAACTGCGAGCGGAAGCGGCCCGTGTGTACGATGACTCGCTCAGCGCCTCCGTGAGAGAGAATACGCAGAGGTTGAGAATGCGGTCATCCAACGTGAAAACGCTCTTCGAGGCCGGTTTCCTGCTGGCCGCCGGAACGGACGCGCCGTACCCCGGAGTCTTTCAGGGGGAGGGCCTTCATCGGGAATTGGAACTGATCGTTGAAGCCGGCATTCGCCCGCTGGACGCAATTACCATGGCCACGAGAAATGCAGCCCGGATCATCGGCGGTGAGCAGGAGTGGGGAACGCTGGAGCCAGGTAAACTGGCGAATCTTCTTGTGATCAATGGTCGTCCGGATCAGAAAATCCAGGATACGCGAAATATCGAAACAGTCGTGCTCCAAGGCAGGATTGTTGACCGGGAGGCGCTACGCCTGAGGCCGTGAAGTGGGAAATGCAGTCGCGCGCCAGGTCCGCCGGACCATTTTGGAAGCGGCAGGGCAGGATTAGAGTCCCGGAGGGACGAAGGCCACGTAGCCCCGGGTGACCGAACCCCGAAGGGGCATAGGCGTTAAAATAAGAATCGAAAGTGGGGGCGTCCCCTGGGAGCGCAGGCGTCTCGCCTGCACTGGCGCAAGGGGCGTCCCGCCCCGCCCGCGCCTCTCGCAAGGCCGATGGTGCCAACAGCGCGGACGGGGCGGGACGCCCCTTGCCCCAGTGCAGGCGAGACGCCTGCGCTCCCAGGGGACACCC
>RPQK01000818.1 GCA_003819755.1 Acidobacteriota bacterium
ATTCGCATCCAAGGCGTAAAGGGAGCCATCCATGCAAGCGAGGTAAAGGAGCTCCTCCTGGAGGACCGGAGAGGAAACCACCATGCCAGGCAGTTCCTTTTTCCAGACAGGGGTGGATGGGGTACCGGCTGGTTCACCCGAGCCGCCACCCCGCCGGGCGTTGTCGCCCAGAAAGGTCGGCCAGTTCTGAGGAGTCGTCGGTGTCGTTCCCATCGGGCCTTCTATCCCACTTCCAGCTTCGAATGGCGGATCCGATAAAGATCCCAGGTCCCAAGTCCCATGAGCCCGGCCGTTCGAACGTGACCGGTAGCCCGGTAGTACCAGTTCTTGGCCGGGTTTTTGTCTTTCTCGGTCTGGGAGCCGATTTGCGACGGATCCCGATCCCAAAGAGATGGCGCACCCTTTTCCCGGCGCTTTCTCTCGAGCAACTCCAGTTCGATCCTGTCCAGGGCCACGGGGTCGGTTCCAAAGTACAGTGTTTTCGCCTCCCAGATGAAGTCCGGAGAAGCGGCAAACGGACCGCCGTGCCAGACGCCACGCAGCCCATCCATGATGTTCAGGACCAGTTTCGAGCGAAGAGGCTCAACCGAGCAAAGGAGCGGAACAATCGGGTCTATATAGCAGTACGGGGGTCCGGACAGGCCGCGCGCCTCGTCGGTTCCCGTGTGTGTCCGAGCCACGTTCGTGAAAGATCCGTAGGAAATATTCTTCAGGCAGCCGGTCGGTCCGCTCGCTCCATGTTCCTTAAGACACGGCAGATTGATGATTTTGGTGGACAGACGCGAAGCGACCGTCGACAAGTACGACCTGGTTTCCAGCTCGGCAAAGCAGGTCGTTTCAAAGTAGACGTCAGGATCATGCCCGACAGCGGCCGGGCCGACTGCGAGAACATCGGCCGTGCCGATCGCGCGCACACCAGGCGGAAGGTAACCGTGATAACTCGAAACAAAAAGCTGCCACGGGAACCGGTCGTAGACAATGATGTTTGTCCGCTTCACCCCCGCCAGCTCCAGGCCCCTTATCACTTCCCGGACCAATTCCGGCGAGGTCGTGGTCCCCAGCACACCCGATGGGTTCGGCTTTATAGCCACGACATCAGACGGGTCGAAGAAGATGCGCCACGCATCGGTCACCTTTTTGACGCCGGTCAGCTCTCTCATCCCTCGTTCCACCATCTCCTTGACGGCCGGCTCTGAGACCCGCTTGTCAACGATAGCGTTGGAATGAAAGACTTCGATTACTCGAGCCGGAAACTTGCCGGGCATTCCGCCCGGTTTCCTGCCGGCCGAGGGTGCGTGGATCCGATACTCCAGCTTGGGAATCTCCCTGGCGGCCTGCCAAGGAGTGAAGGCGCCGATAACCGCACTGGCTCCTGCGAGCTGCAGAAAGTCCCGCCGGTCCAAGTGTTGGGCTCGGTCGCGCGGTTTCATGATGGCTACCGTAACTGGTGCCGCCTCTGCTTAGAACGACTGTTCTTATGAACAGAACCAGTAGTAACAAAAGCCCCGCCGTGGTGTCAAACGAAAGCGTTTAGCTTGGGTTCAGGTCCGTGCGACCGGCACGCCTGCCGTCTACATCCGGATTATACTGTCTGTCGATATGTCGAAAGCCGCAGGACTTCTTGCTAAATGCTCGTCTGTCGTTTCCCTCTTTTGCCTCTGCATGTCCGTTGGCTTCGCGAATGTGCGGTTGCCGGCTGTCTTCAGCGACCACATGGTTTTGCAGCAGGGGAAGAAGATTCCTGTCTGGGGCTGGGCGGATCCAGGTGAGCAGGTTACGGTGAGCCTCGGGAAGGCGAAGGCAAAGACGAGGGCCGATGCGTCGGGGCGGTGGAGAGTGGAGTTGCCGCCGCAGAAGCGCGGGCCGGTCACCGAGCTCGAAATCCGCGGAAACAATGCGATCCGCGTCCGTGACGTCCTGGTGGGAGAGGTCTGGCTCTGTTCCGGGCAGTCAAACATGGAGTTCACTCTCCAAAGGACGACGTCCGGGGCCCTGGATGTCGCCGCCGCCAACTATCCCGAAGTGCGGCTTTTCCTTGTCCCCAAGGAGTCGGTTTTGAGCCCTGCTCAAGACGTGCGGTCGAAGTGGGAGGTTTGCACGCCTGAATCCGCTGCCGGATTCTCGGCTGTCGGCTACTACTTCGGGCTCGAGCTCCACAAACGCCTCAGGGTACCTGTCGGACTGATCGCGAGCAGCTGGGGGGGCACGAATGCGGAAGAATGGACGTCGCCCGACTTTCTCGCGAACGAGGCCGACTTCGCTCCCATCCACGAACGGTGGCAGAAAAGCGGCGAGGACAACAGGGGTCTTTTCCGCGAGCCACTCGCTCATGAGATCTGGCTGGACGATTTTCGGCTGGTGCCTGGCTCTGGCAGTGAGCCATCCAGGCTGGTCGACGATTTCGAAGACGGGGACCTCCAGAGCCGCTTGGGTGGACGGTGGAGTGCCGGCCAGTCGTCGTTAGAGGTGCTGGACGCCCAGGGTGAGCCCGGAAAGGCCGCAAAGATCACCGGAAAGCTGAAACCGGGAGATTTCCCGAATCTCGGGCTGGATTGGGCCCCCGGTCAACGGACAGCCGATTTGCGCGCGTATAAGGCGCTGTCTTTTAAGGTGCGCGGGCGGGGCTTTCTTAAGTTCCATTCGCTTCAGCCGACGATCAACGACTTCGATCATTACGTGGATGCGCCGTTCGCGGTGACCAACGAGTGGCGCACCGTGACGGTCGAGTTTGCCGCTCTCAAACAGGCGGGCTGGGGCGTCCAACTGCCTTTCACGCCCGAAGCGCTGACCGGCGTGCTATGGGAGGTGGTCCCCGGAATCAAGCCAATGGTCCGGCCTCCCTCGGGTCTTTATCATGGCATGATTGCGCCGCTGGCGCCTTACGGGCTTGGCGGGTTTGCCTGGTACCAGGGGGAAGGGAATGCCGGTCGTTCGTACCAGTACCGAAAACTGCTCCCGGCGCTCATCAAGAGCTGGCGTTCCGTTTGGCGCGACGAGAATCTTCCGTTCCTGGTGGTTCAACTGCCCAACTACCGGCCCCGCCTTGACCAGCCGAGCGAAAGTGGATGGGCGGAGCTGCGGGAGGCGCAGTTACTCACCGCGCGCAACATCCCGCGAGTCGGGCTCGCCGTAACCATCGACCAGGGACAGGCCGAGGACGTACACCCGCGCAACAAGACGGAGGTCGGGCGCCGACTGGCGCTTCAAGCTTTCTCCATCGCCTACGGACTTCCGGGAGTCGCGTCCGGACCACTCATGAAATCCTGG
>RPQK01000819.1 GCA_003819755.1 Acidobacteriota bacterium
CCGATGAGGCCTCCGCTCAAGCCTACGACACCCGAACAGCAGTCGAGATTGCGAGCGGAGAATTCGAGAGCCAGGCAGGCGCCCTGGGAAAAGCCGAGGAGGAGAAGTTTCCCGGGAGCGAGTGCCGCATCGGCGAGCTCGGAAAGCAACCGGCCCACGCGGTCCAGCGACCGCGACAGGTAAGGCTCGTTCTGAGCCAGCGGAGCGGTGAACGGAAACGGGTACCAGGTATTGCCGGGAGCCTCGGGCGCAATGAAGGCGAAACCTGGCGACTCGAAAAGACGAGCGAGCGCCCGCATGTCGGCGGCGTCGCCGCCCCGTCCATGAAGCAGAATCATGGCCGCCTTAGCGGTTTCGAGCGGACTTCCCCACCGCATGGACGATTGGAGTTCGGTTGAGATCATAGTCCTGGATTGAATTCGCTGGGTCATCCACCATTTACACGAATCACACGATTGATCGATCGATTAGTGTAATTCGTGTAATTCGTGGATAGCCCTTCTTACCTCACCGGCTCGACCACCCGGTGCTGAAGTGGCGGCAGCGCGGCCTCGATTGTCGCCCTCTGGGGCTCGAGCCAGGGCGGGAGCACCAGTGATTCGCCCAGGTGCTCCGGATCTTCATCTACCGCAAAGCCGGGTCCGTCTGTGGCCAATTCAAACAGCACTCCCCCCGGCTCCAGGAAGTAGACCGACCTAAACCAGAAACGGTCGATGACAGGGGTGGGGCGGCGACCATCCTCCTCCACTCGGGCTCGAACTGCCTGCTGATGTTTGTCATCATCAACCCGCCAGGCGATGTGATGAACGCTCCCCACGCCCCAAGCTCCGCGGCGCGCATCGGGCGCTTCCCGAATGTCGATGAATTGCCCCGACCCTCCGCCGTCTACCCCGTAGCGATGCCACCCCTTCTCGGTCGCAATATGGCGGAAACCGATCACATTCGTGACGAATGAGGCAGTCAGCGAGAGGTCACGTTCCCAAAGCCGGGCGCCTTCCAGTCCCCGAATCTGCTTTTCGACCGGCACCGGGCTGCCGTCCCAGGGCGCAAAAGTCCGCTTAAGCGCGCCGGCGTTTTCGACGAGCGCGAGCTCCAGGCCATGAGGGTCGGTGAGCAGAAGCACTTGATGGCCGAATCGGGTTTCCTTACCCGTGGTTTTCGCACCATACTGGCCGAGCCGCGCTTCCCAGTAAGCCAGGGCGCCGGGCGGGACAGTCAGGCCCACCTCGACGGCGAGGCCGTGGCCCTGGCGGGCGGGCGCGAGGTGCGACCACGGGAAAAAAGTCAGATCAGTACCAGGATGTCCTTCGGCATCGGCGTAAAAGAGGTGATAAGTGCCGGGATCGTCCTGATTGACGCTCTTTTTTACCAGCCGGAGCCCGAGCACTCCGGCATAGAAGTCAAGGTTCTCTTGTGCCGGACCGGCAATAGCCGTGATGTGATGAAGTCCGGTTACACCTTGCATAATTCCTCCAATATTCTGGACGGCAGGAATACAATCTCGGATTCATATGGACCGACGACAATTCCTCTCCACAACCGTTGCAGGATCGTTCCTCAGGTTTGAACCGCCGCCGAACATTGTCTTCATCCTCGCCGATGATCTCGGTTACGGGGATGTCGGCTGCTTCGGCCAACAGAAAATCAGGACGCCGAATATCGACAAGCTCGCCGCTTCGGGCATCCGGTTTACCCGCCACTACTCGGGAAGCCCGGTCTGCGCCCCGTCGCGAGGCGTCCTGATGACAGGCCTTCATTCCGGCCATGCCGTTATCCGAAACAACAAGGAGATCCAGCCGGAGGGCCAGCCACCGCTCCCTGCCGGAACCCAGACGCTGGCCCGGTTGCTTCAGAAGAGCGGGTATCGTACGGGTTGCTTCGGCAAATGGGGACTGGGTTTCCCCGGGAGCCCAGGAGAACCGTTACGCCAGGGATTCGATCGCTTCTTCGGCTATAACTGCCAGCGCCACGCGCATAACTACTACCCGACCTACCTCTGGGACAACGACCGCCGGCGCCCAATCGACAACCCTGACTTTTCACCGCATCAGCAGCTGCCGCAGGATCTCGATCCAAAGGATGCGGCGAGTTACCGGGCGTACATCGGCAGGCACTATTCGCCTGACTTGATCGCCGAGGAAGCGCGGAGTTTTGTAAGGGCCAGCGCGGGCCGCCCCTTCTTCCTCTGGATGACAACGACGGTTCCCCATCTCGCACTGCAGGTCCCCGAGGATTCCCTGGCGGAGTACCTGGGGAAGTTTCCCGAGACGCCGTACAAGGGCCAGACGAGATATCTGCCTCACCGAGCGCCGCGAGCGGCCTACGCGGCGATGATAACCCGCATGGACCGGGAGGTGGGTCGGCTGAGGAAGCTTATCGAGGAACTGGGCCTTGGGAAGCGGACGATTTTCGTCTTCGCTTCCGACAACGGCCCGGTCTACGACCAGCATGGAGGAACGGACTGCGACTTCTTCAACTCTAACGGAGGCCTGAACGGGCGGAAGGGGTCCGTCTACGAGGGAGGAATGCGCGTGCCGATGATGGTCAGCTGGCCGGGGCGGATTTCGGCAGGCACGCAATCGGACCGGGTCACGGGATTCGAGGACTGGCTTCCCACGATCTGCGAATTGGCCGGGGTACAGCCGGGTGCGGCGGTTGACGGAATCAGCTTTGCGCCGACGCTGATGGGCCAAAAACAGACGGTCCGGCCCTTTCTGTATCGTGAATTTCCGGCTTACGGCGGTCAGCAGTGCCTGCTCGCAGAGGATTGGAAGCTGATCAGGCGGGATCTGGTTCCGAGCGCGGGGACGCAGCCGAAGACGGAGCTGTACAACCTCGCGTCAGATCCGCACGAGGGCCGCGACGTGGCGACTGCGAATCCCGCGGTCGTTGCCCGGCTGACGGAAATCGCGCGGGAGCAGCACAGGAATTCGGACTTGTTCCCGTTTCCGGCCCTGGATAAGTAAGCGGATCAGAGCATCCACGAATTACACGGCGCGGCGTAGCCGCAACCAAAAGCCTGCCCGATGAAGAAGAAAGACAGAATGTCGAATATCGAATACTGGGTATCTCCTTGACTCCAGTAGCCACTATATATTGTGGCCAGCCCGCTGATCGGGAGTGCGGGCACCCGCTGGGAGCGCAGGCGTCTCGCCTGCACTGGGGCAAGGGGCGTCCCGCCCCGTCCGCGACGCGAGCACCATCGATCTTCCTGACTTCGCTGGACGGGGCGGGACGCCCCTTGCCCCAGTGCCGGCGAGACGC
>RPQK01000820.1 GCA_003819755.1 Acidobacteriota bacterium
CCCACCCCTGTCACCTTGTCTGCCGTTCAACCCCGCTCTTTCGCCGCCAGCATTTTCCTCGCCCGCAGTTCCCGGTTGACTTCCGAGACACGCCGGCCCATCTGGAAGAAATCAGAAAGCAGCCGGGCTCTGCCACGCAATGCACCTGCGAGCGCCCAACGAAAGACATTACCTGGCGTGAAGACCTCGTACGGCGAGAGCTGATGCTCCAGGACGCGTGCGAGTCGTGCCTTCAACTCGGGCTCCCGGGCGGCGTGCGAAAAGGCCAGGGAGACGAGATCGGGAATCGGGCCAGGACGAGCCTCGTCCTGGGCAAAGAAGAAGAGGGGGAGCGCTCTCACATCGCGGTCACGCCACCACCGATAGAGCGACCGTTCCAACCCCGAGCAGATCGCCGGAGCAAGGGTTTTGGCCTGGAGAAGCGCCTCGGTGATTCCATCGCCAATCACAAAGTCTTTGTGGTGCCCCGCATCCCCGCACAGCACCCAACCGGGGCCGGCCGCATTACGGAAGAAATAACGCTCTCGGACAGTGCCCCGGACATGGCCCTCCGGCCTCGACTCTTCTATGAGCGGGCGAATGAAGGGATCTTCAACAAGGTCGTGGGTTAGTCTCTCGAGGGGCTCCGATCGCCAGAACGAGATCCTGCTCATTGGCGGCATGCTGCCGATCAGCAGTTGGTTGTCATCGGTTTGAAAAACAACTCGTATATCTTCACCAACACGGCCGATGTACATGCCGCTGGAATAGGCGGAATCGGTGTTCCAGAAACCGGGGGTTTCCCAGTATCGCCAGTACATGGCTCGCGGGGCATCGTAGGCCAGGTATTCCGCGGCCGCCACCAGGTCCGCCACGGTGGAACGGCGTCCATCCGCCCCAACGACCAGCGCTGTAGGAAAAATGCGCTCCTGCCCTCGTTCGACAGCCTGGACGCCTACCACCCTGTCCTTGTCCCAAAGCAACCCGGTCACGCGCGTCCTATCGAGAAATGTCGCGCCCGCCCGAACGGCTGCCTCTTGCAGGAGCCCATCCAGCCGCTGACGCCTGGGGCAGTATTCGGCCCGGCCGTCCTGGAAATTGAAATCGACGGCGGCGCCGTTCTTGCGCAGTCGAACCGTCGGAGTGGCCGGACTCCTCTGCCGGACCGCCTCGCCTACACCGATTTCGTCGAGGACGTCGATGCCCGGCGGATGGATCGTATGCGTGGAAACCACCTGGTCGCTCGGCTGCTTGTCCTTGTCCAGGAGGAGGACCGACGCCCCTGACCGAGCCAGGTACGTGGCGAGAGTCGCGCCGGCGCAGCGCGCTCCGACGACCACCACGTCGTAATCGGTCATTCCCATACCTTCACCTCATCCCGGCCATTCCTTGTAACCCTAACTGGCTGAGATGATGTTTCAGGTGGCGCAGATAGTCTTTGATCACGTCGCCGATTTTCATCGGCTCGGATGGCCCGACCTTGCACCCCACCTCGAGTTTCTCGGCCGGAAACGCCCGGATCACGTGTGCCAGGTGGCGGTTATAGAGTCGCCAGAGCTCGACCAGGTCAGGCCAGGATTCTTGCCGGTAGTTCTGCCGGCCCACCCACTCTTCCTGCTCGTATTTTGGGAACTCCAGGAATGGAACCCCCTGCGCGCGGACAAAGCGCTGATGATTGTTTGATGCTGAGTCAATGAGGTGGCCCAGCAGCTCCTTCCGGCTCCACCCCCCGGGACGGTAGCTCTGGCCGGCCTCGGTGTCACCGACGGCGCGAAGCGCCTCGGCCGCCCGTTCGACCACGCTGGTCAGCTCTTCGGCTAATTGTTGCATGGTCTACATGGTACTCGGATTTTCAGGCCCAGCGAAGGGTTTAAAAGACCTCAAGGACCTCAAGCACGACACGAGGCTTGTCCTTGAGGTCCTTGAGGTCCTTTTGAGTCAGACGGTCTGCTTCTCGAGATCCAGCAGAAACCGCTTCCGCCAGATTCCGCCGCCATACCCGCACAGCTGCCCATCCGTCCCGATGACCCGGTGGCAGGGAATAATGATGCAGATGCGGTTGTCGCCGTTGGCCCGGGCAACCGCCCGGACCGCCTCCGGGCATCCCAGCCGTTTCGCTTGCGCGGCGTAGGAGGTTACCTGCCCAAACGGAATCTGCCGAAGACCGTCCCAGACCCGCTGCTGGAACTCCGTCCCGGGAGTCACCAGAGGGACGTCAAATTCCCTCCGCTTCCCCTCGAAATAGGTCTTCAGCTGCTGTTCCACTTCCGCTATGACCGGGCTTTCACCCGGAGTCATGACACAGTCCAGCCGGTGCTGCAGACGGCGGACTTGGGTCTCGAGCATTCGCCGGTCACAGAACTCGAGCAGGCAGAGAGAGTCATCGAGGACCCCGACCAGCATGGGGCCAAGAGGCGTGAAAATCCGGTTCACAACGACATGACGTTGCGAACGCGAGCGGCCGGGTGTGACGCCAAACAGCTTTTGAAAGGCGTCCCGGAAACCGCTGAAGGACTCGAAGCCGTGCTCATAGGCGCTGTCGGTCAGGTCGCCGCCATTGCGTATCCGCCCGAGCGCCATTCCAAGTCGGCGGGCTCGCTGATAGGCGTGAAAAGTCATGGCGTGGTTGGACTGAAACCACCGCCGCACGCGCAGAGGATTCAAACCCAGTTGCCTGAGATCGGAGTCGTGCCAACGACGGGTGGGATCTTCGTCGATCCTCCTGAGCAGGGACTCGAGCCACGCCGGCGGGGCGCCCGCAGGATCCAGTGGCCGGCACCTTTTGCATGGCCGATACCCTGCAAACAGCGCGTCTCGCACGGTGGGAAAGTATTCGAGGTGGTCACTCTTCGGCTTCCGCGCCGGGCAACTGGGACGGCAGAAGATCCCGGTCGTCCGGACGGCCGTGTAGAAGACACCGTCAAACTGACTGTCGCGGGACCGAAAAGCTCGATCCATGACATCGAGGGGAGGTAAAGTTCGTAGGCTCATGGTCCCAGTATCAACCATCCCGAAAAGCGGTTTCTACCGATAAACGATCAGGGAATTCGGGAACTGACAAACTGACAAACTGACAAACTGACAGACTGACAGACTGACAGACTGACAGACTGACAGACTGACGGCTGACAGCTGACAGACTGACAGACTGACGGCTGACAGACTGACAGACTGACAGACTGACAGACTGACAGACTGACAGCTGACGGCTGACAGCTGACAGCTGACCAGCTGAGGGGGCGGCTTCGTTCCCCACGCCGGAG
>RPQK01000821.1 GCA_003819755.1 Acidobacteriota bacterium
CAGGAGATCCTTTCCCTCATGGTCGGAGGCAACGTGGAAACGGTGTTTCCGCCGAAGGAGCGAAGCCAGCAGTCTCTGCTCCTCAGCGTTCACCATTTATCCTTGCCGGGATATCTTCACGATGTCTCCTTCGACCTCTACTCCGGCGAAATCCTCGGGCTCGGCGGCTTCGTCGGCTCCCGGCGGACGGAGTTGGCCGAAGTCCTCTTTGGCCTCCATCCCGATTACGGCGGGGAAATCAGATATGACGGGCGAACGTTGAGATTTGAAAACCCCCAGCAGGCTCTCGCCCACGGATTTGCTTTTGTGAGCGAGGACCGCAAGCAGACAGGCATTTTCCCACACCTGACTGTGCTCGAGAACGTCGGCTTGGTTTCGCTCCGGGACTACGAGAAG
This sequence comes from Acidobacteriota bacterium, assembly GCA_003819755.1. Lineage (GTDB taxonomy): Bacteria > Acidobacteriota > UBA6911 > RPQK01 > RPQK01 > RPQK01. The sequence continues at coordinate 397 of RPQK01000821.1, forward strand.
AACCTCCTGATCTCGGCCTCGGAGGAAAGCCGTTCAGTCAACGACATGATCGAACGGTTCCAGGTGAGGTGTGAGGGCGCCAGGCAGCTGATCTCACGGTTAAGCGGTGGCAACCAGCAGAAGTGCATATTGGCGAGGTGGATGCTCACCAAGCCTCGCCTTCTGATCCTGGACGAGCCGACGAGGGGAATCGATATGGGCGCCCGCATAGAACTGTACCGCTGGTTCGATCGACTGGCGCGCGACGGCTATGCTTTGCTGTTGATCTCCTCCGACCTGCTGGAACTGGAGGGTTTGTGCGACCGCATCGCCGTCTTCCGCGAAGGCCGGCTGGTTAAGATTCTGGAGAACGAGGATGTGACGCGAGAACAGGTGGTACGCTACGCCGCGCTGGGATAAGGCCGACAGCTGACGGCTGACTGCTGACGAAAGAGGGCGGCTGACGCCAATAAACGGTGGTTTGGTCAGCCGTCAGAAGGTCAGCCGCCCGATACTTCACGAATCACTATGAGAATTCTCTACCGCTTTCTACCCTACTGGAGCCTGTTCCTGCTCTTTCTTGTTTTCTCCCTCACCGCGCCGAATTTCCTCAGCCCGCAGAACCTGGCCGCGATACTGCGCCAGTCGAGCGTGATCACGATCATGGCCATAGGCATGACCTTTGTGATCGTCGCTGGCGCCATCGATTTGTCCGTCGGTTCGCTGATGGCGTTGAGCGCGATATTCGGCACGATGGTTTTAGCCTCTCTCTCGGCCGGTCACTCCCCCGTCTGGCTCTCAATCGTCACGGCGCTTCTAGTCGCCACTGCCGCTGGAGTGGCGGGCGGCTGGCTAAACGGATACACCACATCGGTCCTTCATCTCCCCTCGTTTATCGTGACACTCGGTACGCTGGGTATCTACCGGGGCATCGCCCTCTACATCACGAATGGCATTCCGGTGGTCGACCTTCCGCGCGACTTCGGCTGGCTCGCCGAAGGAGAGTTGTTCGGGCTTGTGCCAATACCTGTGATCATTCTGACCCTGATCGCATTGGTTTTCGGGGTGATATTGCGTAAGACACGCCTCGGGCGCTACGCCTTTGCCATCGGGAGCAACCCGGACGCGGCGCTTTACAGCGGAATTCGAGTGGCCCGTTACCGGACCTACTGTTTTCTGCTTCTCGGCGGACTGGCGGGCCTGGCGGGAATGATCGAAGCCGCCCGTCTGATCACCGGTCAGCCAACAGCGGGCGAAGGCTACGAACTGCGCGTGATCGCTGCGGTAGTTATTGGAGGAGGAAGCCTGAGCGGCGGCGAAGGGTCAATCGCGGGAACGATAGTAGGGTCCTTCATCATGGGCATACTCAGCAACGGCAGCAATCTGCTCGGCATTTCCCCCTTTGTGCAGCAGATCGTGATCGGCATCGTGATAATCCTGGCAGTGGCCGTGGACAACTACCAGAGGCTGAGAAAGGTGGGGTAAGGGACAGAAGGGACAGAAGGGACACAAGGGACAGGAACACCTTTGTCCCTTCTGTCCCTTCTGCTTACTCCACCAGCCGATAGCTCACAAACGCGAAGCGCTTGCTGTCGGGCGACCAGGACGGGACATTGATTGTCCCCTGTCCCCCGAACAGTTCGACGAGTACTTTGGCCTTGCCACCAGACGCCGGCATGATCCGCAACCGGACATTCTTGTTCGGCGGGTGTCCCTTCACGTCCTTGTCGTAGGAGAGCAACACGATCGACTTGCCGTCGGGCGAGGGGTGCGCGAACCAGTCGGCATAGCCGTCGTTTGTCACCTGCTCCTGGGAACTCCCGTCCGTCCGCATCCGCCAGATCTGCATCACGCCGGTCCGCTCGGAGTTGAAGTAGATATACTGCCCATCGGGTGAGTAGTCCGGCCCGTCGTCCAGCCCCTGGGCCGTCGTCAAGCGCTTTTCCTCGCCTCCGGCAACCGGGATCGTATAAATGTCATATTCCCCGTTCCTCTGCGCACAGTAAGCCAGGGTGGAGCCATCCGGGGACCAGCCGTGCCAGTACGACGGTCCTTGGGGAGTGACCAGCCGAGGCGCGCCGCCAGAGGCCGGCAACACGTAAATCAGGGAGTTTCGCTCTGGAGAATGACTAATGGCCAGCATCCGGCCGTCAGGCGAGTACCCGTGATCGTTATTGCAGCGGGTGGCTGTCCCTGTATCCAATGGAGTCGGCTGCCCGCCTGCAACCGGAATAGTGTAGAGTCGTCCGCCGCTGTTATATAGAAGCAACTTCCCGTCACGGGACCAGTTGGGGGCCTCGAAATGCGCGGCGGCCCGGTGTACAACCGTCCGCTGACCGGTATCGATAGAAACGATCTCGAGCGTGCTTTCCACACGGGGCTCTGCGGTCGTTCGCGTCTGCGGCGACGACGCCAGGGCCACAACGATAACCAAGACGAAGAGCACGATCGCCGAACCAGGCAGGAACATCATTCGGATGCAAGTCATACCGATGTTATAACTTGATTCACACGGATCAATCCAGTTTTCATTCTCGGAGGATCGATGGACCAACACACGGAAAAACTGTCGAGAGTCTCGGTGCCGGAAATCGACGCTATTCTGGGGCTCCCGCTGCGAGTCCTTGACGACGGCTTTGTGCGTGTCGTCGACTATCTGGGCTCTGACGAATCTATTGTCCAGGCCGCCCGCGTGTCCTATGGGTCAGGAACCAAACACATCCAGGAGGACCGGGGCCTCATCCGGTACCTGATGCGCCACCGCCACACCACCCCATTTGAGATGTGCGAGATCAAGCTCCATGTCCGGGCACCCATGGATGCCTGGCGCCAGTGGATACG
>RPQK01000822.1 GCA_003819755.1 Acidobacteriota bacterium
CCATCCGAACCGGTGCCCGAAAGGACAACAGCCACCGCTCTTTGCTGATATTCCCGGGCCAGCGAGTAAAAAAACGCGTCGATGGACATGTGCCCTTTTTGGGCTTCGGTCAAGGGAACCAGCCGGATCACGCCGTCTTCCAACGCGATATTCGCCTTCGCGGGGCAGATATAAAAGTGGTCCGGCTCCAACACTATTCCGTCGGACGCTTCGGAGACCGGGATGCTGGCAGCGGGGCGGAGCAACTCCACCAGGGCGCTCCGGTGATCGGCGGCCAGGTGCTGGATCAGGACGAAAGCCACTCCCGTCTTCCCGGGAAGGTGCTCAAGCATCAGTTTAAGCGCACCTAGCCCGCCTGCCGATGCGCCGATACCGGCCACATAGAGAGTGTTCATCTCGAGCCTCGGGGGGGGTGATGAGTTTTCATAGACGCCTCTTCCGAGCCAGATCAGCCAAACCGGGCCTCCAGTCAGAGCACGGCTGTGGCGAAACTGGGATGAATACTATCACCATCGGCAAGTGCTGACTATTCAGCTTCCATGCGTGGGGACGCAGGCGGCCGATAGGGGGGCCCTGGGAGAGCTTCCTGAACGTCGACGTCTTATGCTGCGCGCTATTTCGTCAACACATTGAGGAGGGATGGTTCCCTGGTCTCAAGGAGCGTTATTTGGTTGTTCCAGGTTCCGACGGCCAGCCTCGAACCATCTGCGGACAGAGCCAAAGAGCTGACTTTGAGGTCCAGCTGAACTTTCAGCAATTCGCGCTCTTCGACCGTATCCCAAACCCTTACAGTATTCTTGACGTCGGCTGCGGCCAGAAATCCGCCGCTTTCCGAGAGGCAGATATCCGATATCTTGGTTCCTCCTGCCCGGAATGTCCTGCGTCTTTGCATCGACCCAACGTCCCACGACTTGACGGCCCCCAGTTCGTCTCCGGTGTAGAAGTTGTCACCCCGTTGGCTCACAGCGATCGCACCAATGCCGGCAGCCTGAATCTTTCGCTCGAAAAGGACTCGCCCGTTCCTATCCCAAAAGCGCACCGACCCGTCTGGATGTCCTGTGGCGAAAGCAGGTAGACCAGACCAGTGACGCGCCTTTGAGGCTGAATCGAAACCTGGCCTCGGTGTGGCATCAATCCAACAGCCGGCGTAACAAACCTTCTCACCTGCGTCAAACGCATGAACCACCGAAAGGTTGGCTATGTCGAAAAGCTCCGTCCGACCACCGGCGAATGCGATGAGCAGTGTGTGGGGAGACAGAAAAGCAAGGTTAGTTGCCGCCTGGGGGGTTTTGAGGCTCGCTGCGGCTACTCCAGTCTGCAGGTTGCGGACCTCGATCTCGGGAGTTCGCGTGCTTTTCGCCGTCGCGAGTAACTGAGCATCGCGCGAGAACGCAGCGCTGCTGAAAGTGCCCCAATATCCCTCGTCCCGCAGGCTCTCCTCGCAGTTACGAAGATCCCACGATTGGACGAGGCCGTCACGTCTGACGCTGCTGAGCGTTTGCTCCCCGGGCTGAAACGCAAGCGCGACCGGCCAGCTGGTGTGAAGGACCGCAGGCTGGAATGTCGGCGAGGTCCACACGCCTTGGGTCTTCTTGAGCGTCCGGATAACTCTGCCCGAGATCGAATCCCAGATCCGTACGGCGTTGTCCGAGCTGCAGGTGATGATCTCGGGACTTCCGGGAACGAAAGCGACTCCCTCCAGGCTGTAAGCACAATCTTGCGCCAGGCGTTGCTCACCGGACTCAACGTCCAGGATTCGCCACTCCGAACCAACGGTGACAGGCCAGCTCTGCATCAGGCGGTGTCTCCATTCGATGACTTCTGCCAGGGCGGCTAACTGGCGGCCGTCGGGTGAGAAGGCGAGCTTCCTCACCGGACCTTTGAAATCCCCCAGACTCAACAACGGGTTTCCGTTCTCCGCATCGATCAGACTCATGCTGCCCCCGCTCCACTCATAATTGAAAAAACGAAACCCAGCATCAATCTCGTTGCGGAGAACCGGTCGTCGGACGGCGCTTACAGGCCCTCCGACTGCTAATCGGCGGCCGTTCGTCGAGAAGGCGAATCCGTCGATTCGCGTGGGACGCTTTGTCAATGCCGGGGTCAGAACTCTCCCGGTCATGTCCCATAGTCGGGTGAATGACCGCGTGTCGTTGACTCTGACAGCCCCTGCCAACACGTCATTGGTTGATACTGCCAGCGAGTCAATTATCCCGTCTTTCTCCTCCAGTGCGAGACGGCGACTGCCGCTGGCCACATCCCAGACCGCTATCTCGCCGTGCGGTTTACCATTCTTCCGGATCCAGGAACCCGCACTAATGACGGAACGGCCATCGGCCGAGAAGCAAACGGAACGGACGTCGCCGTGATGTCCGAGGAAGGTCCGCAGGACTCTCCCGGAGCCGACATCCCATACTTTTACCAGCCCGTATTCGGGCCGGAGCCCGGCGTGAGCGCTCGCAAGAAGCCGTGAGTCCGGGGAGAAGGCCAGCGCGAGGACCGGTTCACACCCACTATTCCAGCCGCCATCGGAGCTGTCGACCCTCGAAACGGAAACTGCGCCTCGCTGCGCGTAAAGTGCAATGCTGCCCAAGGCCATGAGTCGTCCGTCGGGAGATACGGTAAGGCATGAAAACGTGTTGGGGGTTGTCTCTTCCTTGGCCTGCCGGTTGATCCCAGGAGCTTCGTCCACGACACATAGCAGCATCGATAAAATCAGGATCTTAGGCACGGAAGGGGTGAAACCGCGGAATAATGAGCTTGATCCGTCTGACTGCACAAGCGCCTCGGTTAGGTTGACAACAACTCTCCGTCACTTCCCCCCCAGTGACTCGCGTATTGTGCCTAGGGAACAGATGTCGTGCAAGTGATTTGTCTCGCACGCGTGGAGTAAACGGTTCGGCTAATGGCGACGTCACGGGACGTCACCGAACAGAGAACGGCCGAAGCCGCCTTCCGGGGGAACCAGGACGTCTCGAGCTGCTCTCGGACTATTTGGTTTGCCCAGGCACGTCTTCCGGCAAAGGGCTAGCCATGGCTCCCGCACTTTACAGGCCCGGCGCGCTCGCGAAATGTTGGGCGGTTCAAAGATACGTATAAGGAACAGGGCATGGCCATGGCAGAGGGTGGCCATGCCTGGCCTGGCTACCTCCTCACGCCGGAGGTGTGAGAGGAGAGTAGCCGGGGGTGGAGCCGTTTTTCA
>RPQK01000823.1 GCA_003819755.1 Acidobacteriota bacterium
CTTCTGGAGTGCTTCGAGCCCGAGTTTGTCAAGAGAACCGTCCACTCCATGAAAGGGCTCATGGTTTACTCCCACACGATTTCCCTCGCGAAGTCGGCGACGGTCGGCGGAGCACCGTACAGCTGGGAAGAAGTAACGCCCGGGAGTCCCAAAGACAGCTTGCCGTGGAGCGTCTTTGTGCAGGCCTGCAAGGACATCGGATTTGGGGGCTACCTTTCGCACGAACAATGTTCGCCGATCATTGTGTCCGGCCACAAACTCGGTGGATTGGATACGGTCGACGAACGTTATGTGGCGGCCAGAAGCTTTTTCCGAGGCTTACTCGACGATCTGGATTGCTATTCGGGTCATAAACCGTTGCGGGGTGATGTATGAAGAACCTGCTAACTCTGCTTTTCATATTGGTCGCAGTCCCTTCAATCAAAGCTGAAACGAAACCGTCGAGCTTTATCGTGTTCGATCAGGTGGCCACCCACCGGGGCGATAAACAGTTATACAAGAACTGGGATTTCCAGACGCGGCTGGCCACGAATCCGGATGCGCCGACCGACTGGCTCGCGCCCGAGACCCCCTTTTTCGACGAGGGCCTGTACCAGTTCCGGGTCGAGGTGCTCCGGATGGAGCGACCCCTGGACTCGCCGTTGCACATTCAGTTCGGCTGGTGGAACTTCCCGAAAGACCCCGTGATTCGCCATATCGCGTCGCCGGGGATCATCCTGACCGACTTGCAGCCCCCTTCGCCCGGGAAACCCTGGGTGTACGAGGCGGTCGGAACCGTGCGCTCGCTGGACGGGCAGCACATGTACTACGGCAAGGGACCGAACGCGGACAAGAAGGCGGTCGACTGGGACTGGCGCCGTGCCTTTGGGCCCAATACCGCCTACACGCTTGTCAACCCTCGTGACAACGATTTCGATGCAGATCACGATGGGAAGATCACAGAGGCGGAATATCCGGACATAGAGGTGCGATGCATCGTGACCATCCACGGGCCGGGCTCCCCCGTCTATGAGTCGACGGCTGCCCGCGAAGGAGGACTCGCGCCGAGCGGCGGGTTCGTGCGACGCACGATCGACACGATGATCGTGGCGCCGTGGCTTAAGACGGTGGGCGACCTCGACGGCGACGGCCAGCCTGATGTTGTGGTGGGAGGGGCGCAGGCCGGGGGGCTTGTCGCTTACCACAACGAGGGTCTGCATTGGCGGCGCCAGGTGGTCGATAGCGTGCGCACGTTCAGCACGGACGGCGAGGTAGCGGACCTGAACGGCGACGGCCGGCCGGACATCGTCGCGATCACCCACCACCCCGGAGCTGTAGTGTGGTACCGCGCAACTGCGGAAGGCTTTGTGACCGAGGAGGTCCTGAGCGAAACCTGGCACGACGTAGAGGTCGCAGATCTGGATGGCGATGGACGGCTCGATCTGGTGGGAAGAAATCAAAAGGAATGGCCGGCGGGCGACGACAACGGCAACCGGCTCCACCTGTCGTGGCAGCGCCGCGACGGTGACCGGCTGTTCTGGGAAGAGACGCACCTGCCGTGCCCTCCGGGCGAAGGTCTTGCGGCCGCTGATCTCGACCGCGACGGCGACGTCGATTTAGTGGTGAACGGCCGCTGGTACGAGAATTTGGGCAGGCGCCGCTTTGCGGAGCGCGTTTATGCGCGCGAGGCTGACTGGTCGCACCCAAACACCTCTTTGGCGGTGGGCGATGTCGATGGCAACGGGCGCCTCGACATCGTGGTCTCGCCTTCGGAGCTCGCGGGCGGCCGCTACAAGATCGCGTGGTTCGAAGCGCCGAAAAACCGACGCCAACCAGGCTGGCGGGTGCATGTCGTGGTGCCCGACGTGGAAACGGTCTGCCATTTCGTCGGCCTGGCGGACTTCGATGGGGACGGACAACCGGATGTTGTCTACGCCGAGATGACGCAGGGAGCCGACGATGACGAGGTCAAGGTGATGTTCAACCGGGGCAAGATCACGAAAGCGGGCTTAGCTGACGACTGGCAGCCGTTTCTTGTCTCAGTCGACGGCTCGCACAGCATGCGCGTGTTCGATGCGGATGGTGATGGACGTCCCGATCTGTTCGGCGCCAACTGGCGCGCCAACGGCCGCGACGAGCACGTCAAGCTGTGGTTGAACCGCCTGGCCTCCCGCGCGCTCACGCTAGGACGCTAAATGAACGCTGCCTAAACCTCGGCGACGAGCGCGGAAAAGCCTCTTTAACCGGTTTCGGGCCGGCTTGCTGACTCAACTTTTCTTCTGTTCCATTTCTGTTCCGTTAAGGTCGTAACTCATTGCGGTTCAGGTAGTTGCTCTTCCTCCTCAAAATCGGCCTCGTCAGCGCCACCTTACACGGATCGAAATCCGTCCTAACAGGTGCCAAAGTCGTGCTGACCGACAGGCAAAACCGACCGGCCAAAGCCTCACAATTTCACTATTGACGCAATCGGATCGCATCCGGGCCGCTTTTTTCACGTATTACCTGATCTCTGCTTTACGGGGTGCAGCCGATTCCAGCGGTGACGGGCGAGTGAGCCTGAACGAGGCGTACGAGTTCTCTTACAACGAGACGCTGGGACGGACTGCGAAGACCCAGGGCGGACCTCAGCACCCCGCTTATGATATCCAAATGGCCGGCACCGGAGAACTGATCATTACCGATGTCCGGGAAGTGTCGTCGATACTTGTGCTGCCGGAAGACCTGAGCGGGCGTCTTTGCGTGATGAACTCACAGAAGCAGTTAATCGTGAACATCGTCGCTCCCGGGTGATAGTCCGCAATTCGGCAACAGGTTTGACTCTTGTGCCCCGCCGGGCAGACCGCGCGGCGTTCCTCGATGCTGATGTCAAAGCTCTCGACCGGGAACATCCCTTTCTTTTTGGGCGAGCCTTTGACGGGCCCAATCAACTGCCGTCCCTCCTCGCTCGCCTGGGCCAGCTCGGCGCCGTTGACATAGGCGGAGTCGGCGTACAGATGCGAGGGCGGCTCCAACCCCACCTGGTGTTGAGCGTCCAGCGCCGCTTTCATACCGGCCAGGTCGCTCGCCACCGCCTCGGTGGTGCTCAGCTCGGTGAGGAACTGCCCGGTGGGTTGGCCCGTTTCTTTCTTCGCCTCTCCCACCGTCTCCACCACCTGCGCTTTGTAACCGACCCACTGCGTCTTCTTTTCCGCGTCCTTGCTCGACCACTGCGCCTCCGGATC
>RPQK01000824.1 GCA_003819755.1 Acidobacteriota bacterium
GGGCTTCAAGAGTAAATGGCAGCAGCTCAGCGCTCAGGGTTTCAGACTCATCAACATAGCCGCGTACGTTTACAACGGCGAAGCCGCACTATGCAGGTGTCTTTCGGGCGGGCTCCGGAGCGCACGCGCTGTGGGTGGCGCCGTGGCCAAGCTTCGAGGCCAAATGGAAAGAGCTTAGCGCGCAGGGCCTTCGCCTGATCAGCCTGGACACTTTTCGCATGGAGGCGAGCGAAAGTACGCCGGCGTATTCGGTCCGGGCACGGATGACCATCGGGGCGAGACCCTGCGAAAGGAGGCAGCCGTTCATGATTCGCGACATCGGCCGAGAGGTCGTGGAGTTGATCAAGGACGCATCGGACGTAGTCGGGCGACTGATGCGAGACACGGAGCGATACCTCGCCGTTGCGGTTGTGATTCGCCGACTCGTAGAGAACTTCATGACGCGACATGGCGTTCCGGGAGTCTCTCTGGCTATCGCTTACAAAGGGCGGCTGGTATTCAGCAAAGGTTATGGGTTCGCCGATACGGCGACCCAGGAGCCGGTCACGACCAAGCATCTTTTTCGTATCGCCAGCCTGTCGAAGCCGATCACTGCGGTTGCGATTTTCAGATTGCTCCAGGAACGCCGGCTGTCGCCAAATCTAGGCGAAGGCTGGGTGCCGGCTTTGCGTTTGGACGAGAAGGTATTTGGCCAGGGCAGCATCCTCGGCACCACGTTCGGGACGCCGCCGGCCAATAGTGACATCGACCAGATCACTGTCCAGCATCTTCTCGAAAACACGAGCGGGTGGACCAACAATCCGAGCGACATCATGTTCGACCCCGCCCGAATCAATGACACGCAAGACGACTTGATTGCATGGATGGTCGCCAACCGGCCGCTGGCTCATAAGCCGCCCGGGACCTACCACGTATATCTGAACTTCGGTTACTTGGTACTCGGACGAGTGATCGAGGCGCGCTCGGGCATGCGCTATGCCGACTATGTGCGCCAGGCTGTGCTCACGGCGTGTGGCATCTCGGATATGCACATCGCGGGAAACACCTTGGCCGACCGTAGACCCAACGAAGTCCGGTACTACCCCGGCCCCGGCTCGGCGTCGGATCCCTACGGCATTCTGGTGCGTCGCATGGACGCGCACGGCGGCTGGATCGCCTCCCCGACAGATCTCGTTCGCTTTCTGGTTCGCGTGGACGGTTTGCCGACGCTGCCCGATATTCTTTCCCCTGCGCTGATCCAAACGATGGTCACGCCTACGAGCGCAAACTTGCCTCCCGCAACGCCTGGCGGCACCACTACCCCCGCAAATTACGCAAAGGGCTGGGCGGTGCATTCCTCAGTTGCCGCAGGCCAGGACAACTATTGGCATGCAGGCGACCTGGCCGGCACAGCGGCCTTCTTTGTGCGCACGACGGACAACTACTGCTTCGCGTTTCTAGCGAACTCGCGCGATGACGCCAGCGATACAAAGCTGGATCAGATGAGAACTGATATGGACGAGTTGTGGTGGGATATTAAGAAAGGCGTCGAGCGCGGTCGCAATCCCGACCGTGTTTGGCCGACCGGGACGTTGCTTTGAACAGGCGTAAGGCCAGCAAGCGTCGTGCCGGAGGACGCTGGACCGAGATCCCCCGGGCCGCCATTTTGTCACCGCAGCCCGGTGATAACGTTCCGTGATCCCGATAAGGAGAAGGCGTAGCGTCCCATAGCAGGTAGCAAAACGAAGCTCATCCCGTAGACAGGGATGGCGGCGAGGTGTGACATGCTGCTCCATATCCTGCTGTCGTTCGCGCTGTATGCCCTCTACGTCCTGCTGCCGATCATCCCGGCGGTCATCATCTACAAGCTGTTCCCGAAGACCGCCACCGACGTTTCCGGGCCGCTCGGGGCGCTTACCTTCAAAGCGGGCGGGGCGTTCGCCGCGTACATCGTGACAGTGGTGCTCGGCTCTGCGCTTGTGAATAGCATCGACGATCGCATCGCGGCCATGGCTACCCCAGTCTGGGAGGTGAACGCCAGGCTCGAGTTCAGAGACAACCAAGGCCGTGTCATAGCCGACCCGCAGGAGATCGTGAAGGACGTCAAAGTGATGGTCCATCCGTCGCTCGAGGAGCTCATTTATCCGGAATTCAGCATGCGGCTGCCTTTGGTAAGGCCGGACCTGTGGCCGACCCTCGTGTTCCAGGCGCCCGGCTTCAAGCCGCATCCAATACACCTGAAGAAGGCCGGTGGTGACAAGCTCAACACGCTCAAAGGCAGCGTGGCGCTTGACAAGATCGTCCTGGAGCAGCTTCCCCCCTCGGTGGCGCAGACGCCTTACACCGGCGCAGGGGAGGAGCTCACACCCGCGGAAGGCGGGCCGCCCGAAATGCAATAGCGCAAGACTGAAGGAGGAAATCATGCGGACAACCATCGTTATCGGCGTCGGCGCCTTCATGCTCGCCGGCGCGGCGGCGGCCACCGACCTGCGCGGGCGTGTGGATGCGCGCAACAACTACGCCGGTACCCCGTTTCCCGTCGCCGGCACGGCGGTGTCGCTGTATCGGGAGGAGGGCGGCCAGCGAAGAATGGTGCAGTCCGCGTACACCGCCCCGAATGGCATGTACTACTTCAGCGGCGTCGCGCCCGGCAGGTACACGCTGCAGGTCGAGCGGCACAGCTTCCATGTCGAAGTGGGCAATGCGCGGCTGCAGGACCTGCGGCCGATCGTGATCGCGCGCTGAGCGCATGCCTACCGTCCTTGAAGCCGCGGCTCCCACGACGCTCTCCGCCGCGGATCCCAAGCCGCGCGGCCATGTGCATCCCAGCCCGGTCGACTGGCGGGACCAAACCCTCTACTTCCTCCTGCCCGACCGCTTCAGCGACGGCAACGAAGCGAGTCGGCCTCTGTTCGATCGCGCCGACCCGTTGCGCTTCAAGGCCGCGGACAAGCGCGGCTGGATGCAGGGCGGAAAGAATTTCCAGGGCGGCACGCTGAAGGGAATCGCGAGCAAGCTCGGCTATCTGCAGGGCCTGGGCGTGACGGCGCTCTGGCTCGGGCCGGTGTGGCGCCAGCGGCCGGATCTGCAGACCTACCATGGCTACGGCATCCAGAACTTCTTCGACGTCGATCCCCGCTTCGGCACTCGCCAGGACCTGCGCGATCTGGTGGATGCAGCGCACGCCCGCGGCATCTACGTGCTCCTCGACGTCATCTA
>RPQK01000825.1 GCA_003819755.1 Acidobacteriota bacterium
AAAGCCCCGTAAAAGAACCAGAAATGGCCATTCACCCCTCGACCGTCCAGCAGTTTGACGAATAACTCCACGTTTGCGGCAGCGAAAAACCAGAAATATCCAGAATCGGCGGAAACCTGCACCGGCGTTCCGTTTCCGGTGTGACCGTCCGCAGTCCGCCAGTTGACTTGGATCGAGAACCGATTGCCGTTGAGAAAGAGCTTGTCCCCGGTTGCGACGCTAACCTGAGTCTGCGCCACGTTCGACCAGACGGAATCGGTCTCCGCACCGCTGCAGTGAATCCGGGCCAGCACCCGATAGTAGTAGGTCCCGGCACCCGAGTGAGTGAAACTCTTCGAGGTTCCGTCGACAACCCAGGAGTGCGCCCCGGCGAAACTGGAGCTTGTCGCTTCCTCGAGGAGATAGACATTTTCGGAGCTTGTCGCGGTCCAGCTCACGGTGTACGCCTGCCCTCCGTTGGCGCTCGCCGGTGCGGACAGCGCCGGGCCCTGAGGCGGCTGGCAAGGAGCACCGCCAACAGACAGCGTCGCCGTGATGACGGAAGAGCTATTCCCTATTGCCGTGATCGAGACTCCGCTTGGTTCACCGCTATTCAGATGACTGTTGGGCGTGGTCGATGCATCAAAACTTCTGCTGCACGGTTGCGCCGAGCAATTGCCGGGGTAAGGATCGGACGCATCTCCCTTGTTGGTCCTATGTTCCAGGTCCCAGCGTCCGTCCGCCTGCTCCAGGGCCACCTTGTAGCGCCCGTCGCAGGCGCCGCAGCCCGGGTACCACTGATGAGAGTTATCGTCCTGGCTCTCATCGACGTGCCAGATGAGCAATCCTGCACCCGGAAGTGCACTGTCAAAATTGACTTGCTGCCGGTTTTCGACGAGGAAATACTGCCCGGAACCAGCAAGCGCGCTCCCGGTCAGCAACTGGTAAACGTCCGCGTTTGCTTCCGCTTGCGAGATCGGTTCGTTGGTGAGGGTCGACGTGACGAGGGTCGGAGTTAACCACCCCATTCTCCACTTGGACCAGGCGTCCAGATGCGCCGGTGAATCACCGGTCGCGCCATTCCAGCTGCCCGCCCCCATCAAGCTCCAGACTCCCACCCCATTCGCATCGTAATTCTGCGTGACTGGGTCATAGTCCGTGTCGTAGAGATCGGGTAAACCCAGGTTGTGGCCGAATTCATGGGCAAAAACACCGATGGTTATGTCCCCGGCACTGTTCATGAATTCTGGTTGCGCCGTGAAACGGAAAGCGTAGACTGTCTGGCCGAGAGCGTTCAGGCTTCCCGTATTGACCTTCGTTCGGGTTCCCCAGCTGATCGACCAAATGTCATTTGAGTCATGCGAGTATTCACCGCCCCTGCCCGCGTGGACAATAAAAAGCGAGTCGACGTATCCGTTGTTGTCCGTGTCATACGGGCCGAAGTTCATCCCGGCCGCCACGGCCGCCGTAACGGCGTCTTCGGCCATCTTCTGAACATTCTGAGGGTAGTCCGGGCAGCTGGTCCCCACGCCTGAACCATAACACCCGCCCGCATAGTAGGTTGACGTCTGAGGCAGGCGTATCCAGCCGCTAACGCCGGGGTTGACGTCGCCCAACAGGTCGAGATGGTTATAGGAAGTTTCGCGGTAGTAATCGCGCAGGCTTCCCCTTGCCGGAGTTCCGGGTTGCACCGCGAAAAGAAGATCTCGGAAGGACTGGGCCGGCACCACGCCCGGCTCGTCCGGGAAGTCGACCATGAGGACGACCGCCCGCTTGATCTGCGGACCACCGCCTCCGATCGTGATTGTCTTAGTGTACTCGTTGTCGGTCTCGCTCCCCTCATTGATCGCGCCCGTCGAGTCCGTCCTTAATCGAATCGCATGGGTTCCGGACGAGAGCGTGCCAATTGAGAAGTCGGAGGCGGAAATGAACTGACCACCGGCCACGGGCGGTTCGGTCTGCCAAGTCTGACGCAGCACCCCGTCAACAAAAAGTTCCGTATAGAAGCGGGCGCCGGTTGCCGCAGTCCCGTTGTTAATTACCGCCCAATCCACATACAGGGTGTCTGTGACCGCGAAGCTAGAGCTGTCCGAATGGGTTCCGGTCGCGCTCGAGACGACGATCCTGTCGCTCCATCCCGTCGGCTGGTACGGCGTCAGGTTCGGATTGCTCCCGCCCGCCACGTAGACGGTCTTCGTATATTCATTGTCGCTCTCATCGCTTTCGAGGATCGCATTCGTGGAATCAGCTCTGATGCGAATCGTGTGTGAACCGGCAGTCAGTGTACCGAGCGAGTAGTCGTCATAGTAGCCGTAGTAGTCGGGGGACAACGGCGGGTCGGAATACCACGACTGGCGTAGCGCACCGTCAACGTAAAGCTCGACATAGAAACGGGACGCGGTTGCCGAGCTTCCGTTGTTTATTACCGCCCAGTCCAGATAGACGGGGCCTCCGGCCAGCAGGCCCGAGCTGTCCGAATGCGTCGAGGTCACTGTCGACAGCACGATCTTGTCACTCCATCCCGACGGCTGGTACGGACTAAGATTGGGAGCCGCGTGAAGAACTGCACAGACGGCAGGAACAGTGGTGAGGGCAACCCAGATTGAGAAGAGCCGACGCAGGCTCGCTTGTGCCATATCCTCCCCCTCGATTGGCGCCTTCTTCGGTCGCTTCTATATGCAAGTCCGGGTCAAGTTCCTGGTACTGACTTACTGCTGGTTCTCGCCGGACGGAAACGGAATCATGGCCTCTGGTGGGATCACCCCCAGCAGGCAGACATTCCCTGGTCAGGGGGCCTTCTCTTGCTTGCCAGGCGGCGGCCCGAGGACCGTTTTCGATGCTTCAACCGGTCCGGCCGATGGTGGTTTGACGAGCCCCCGCGGCGACTGAGCGGCTGGTGTCGCATCTGGTGTCGTTGCTTTTGCCGTCGCCGATCCTGCCCGGGAGGCAGGCAACGCAGAGCCGCTTGACGCCGCCAGCGGAGTCACGCTGACTGGTCTACCACGGGCTCCGTTCTGGTCACGCCTGGGCGCTTCGGTGGGCAACACTTGATTCCATGGTGACAGGGCTTGCGGGCGGCCGTCTGGTGCTATTTCATCCACCCGAGCGGCCGAGCTGACCGCGATCGATAGTTCGGCTGCAGAGTAGACACCCTGCACCGTGAAGACCGCGCCCAGGTAATCTCTCATGGTCTTCGGCGGCTCAACCGTCCGGGGAA
>RPQK01000826.1 GCA_003819755.1 Acidobacteriota bacterium
ATTGCAGTTTCCCCCGACGGGCGGACGATTCTATACACAAACTACGACCAGGCGGGCAGCGACCTGATGTTGGTGGAGAACTTCCACTAGCCGCGCCGCTATGAGGAGGGGCGCCGGTTTCATCTATCTGATCGATGCGGGTTTGGTCGGGCAAAGGAATTTGTACCCCCGGCACCCTGCTCCCAAAGTAGAGAACCCCTCCTTGCTTCACAACCTCCTAATTTGAAGCAAGTTGTTAAGATTGAACCGCTTATCCGTTTGAGTTTTGACAATGAATCACGGGACCGGACCTCAGCTTTCTCTTTACTCGTTTGATGATGTGGTGGTGGATTGTGCCGCCGGGCAGGTCCGAAAAGGCGACCAGGTGCGGAAGATAACGCCGCGTGCGTTCCGGGTGCTGGTTTACCTTCTGCGGCAACGTGGTCGCATCATCGACAAGCAGGAGCTTTTTGAGAACGTCTGGAAGGGAACCTTTGTCACAGACAATGCGCTTACGCGGACGATTGCAGAAATACGCCGAGTTGCCGGCGACCACGCGGAAAAGCCACGTTACCTTGAGACGGTCCCCAAACGGGGCTACCGTTTCATTGCTGAAGTCGAGGTGTCTCAAGCGTGGACGCCGTCCTCCGCTGAGATGAGCGGGCTTTACGAAGTCTCTCAGTCCGACATGGCCTCCTTGCCGGGTGCCGGCGCCTTGCCGGATGCCGTGTCGGGCGGCTCGGTAGAACCTGCCCCTACCTCACGCATCGGTGGAATTCGGACCCCGCTTCGCCTCGGACGAAGGCGTTTCCTGTTGTTCGCGGCCCTGGTGCTGGCGGTCGCCGGCATCGCCGGCTGGTTTGCCCTCCTTAGGTCACCTCGTGTCCGTCCTCTGACGGCGACATTGCGGACGGTTCCCTTCACTAGCCTGACTGGCCGGGAGAAGTGGCCGGCCTTTTCGCCGGACGGGAATCAAATCGCGTTTTCGTGGGAGGGCGATAAGCGCGATAATTTCGATATCTACGTTCAGATAGTCGGAACTGGAGAGCCACTGCGCCTCACTCAGCACCCGGGTATGGATGTCTGTCCGGCCTGGTCGCCTGACGGTCGAACTATCGCTTTTATTCGTGAACATGAAGGTAACGTCACTCTGCTTTCAGTTCCTGCCTTGCGCGGCCCGGACCGCACTCTGATCCCACTAAACTTCACGAGGAGCTGGTACGGGCAATATCCGGATGTAAGCTGGTCACCGGACGGAAAGCTGATTGCCTTCCCGGACAAAACCCGGGGAAAACCGGCCCCCACGATCTGGCTGCTGTCGCTTGACACTTTAAAGAAGCGGCCACTGACCAGGCTGCCTAAGGGGTATTTTGCCGACTTGTACCCGGCGTTCTCGCCCGACGGCGAACGCGTGGCCTTCACCCGCTGGCGCAGCGAAGGTATTGCGGATGTGTACGTGGTGTCCCCTAAGGACGGCCAGCCGGTGCGGCTGACCTTCGATGACAGCCTCGTTTCCGGCCTCGCTTGGATGCCGGATGGCAAGAGCATCGTGTTTTCCTCGACTCGCGGGGGAAGCCTTAAGCTGTGGAGAGTTCCCTTGGAGGGCGGTACGCCCGAACTCCTTTCATCCGGCGGCGATAATCCGCTCCCTGGAATGCTGTCGCCTTTTGCGATTTCGCGAGTCGGGCATCGCCTCGCCTATGAAAAATCCTTGGAAGACTACAACATCTGGCGAATCGAGATACCAGGAAGCACTACTCCCGCCAGTCAGCCGGTGAAGCTGATCGCCTCCTCACAACACGAATCGGGAGCCCAGTTCTCACCTGATGGAAAAAGAATCGCTTTCGAGTCCCTCACCACCGGCACCTTTGAGGTCTGGGTTTGTGACGCGGACGGCGCGAATCCTCTCCCACTCACGTCCTTCGGCGGCCCGATGGCAGGGACTCCGCGATGGTCTCCAGACAATCAACAGATTGCCTTTGATGCTCGCCCTCAAGGTCATTCGGACATATTCGTTGTCTCCGGGAAAGGAGGCGCGATCCGGCAGGTAACGAAAGAGCCTTCAAACGATGTCGTGCCGAGCTGGTCACAGGACGGACGTTGGATCTACTTCGCCTCCAATCGGAGCGGGGACGTGCAGATCTGGAAGATCCCGGCGTCAGGTGGAGAGGCTTTGCAGGTGACAAAGAATGGAGGATTTTCGGCGTTCGAATCGGTCGATGGTCAGTTTCTCTACTATGCAAAAATCACCGAAAGCGGCATCTGGAGAGCGCCTGTATCCGGCGGTCAGGAGACCCTCGTTGCCAATGTCGTTGAACCCGGACTTTGGGGCTACTGGGCATTGGCGCCAGGAGGTATCTATTACGTCAATCTCGATTCGCCGCGTAACCACACCATCGACTTCTTCGATTTCTTCACAAAGAAAGTCACGCAGGTCGCAGCACTCACCGAAGAGATCCGCCTTGAGACTTCCGATCCGGCTTTGTCTGTCTCGCCCAACGGCCGATGGATCCTCTACAGCCAGTTGGATCGGGCCGAAAGCGACATCATGCTGGTAGAGAACTTCCGGTGACGGTCCCCCGGGGGACAGCTCTTAGCTGAGTATTCGAAAGCGCGTGGAGTGATCCGTCGAACGAGTGGAGCAAATGCCCAGGCTCCCTCGCGTCTTTCATATCCAAAACCTCAAAGGGATCGGGAGTTAGCAGTCAGTCACAAGACGGTCATAAAGTGCTCACCGTTTTGTCACGGCTGAAATCACCCTTCGGTCACTACAAGAGGAAGTGTCTCCATTATAGTCCGCCCATTCGACTCTGCCCGGAGTTGGCCAAAGGAGACACAATGAAAAACGAATTTGCAGCGGTTAGCGTACTGTTGTTGCTCACGCTCTCTGACCCTGTTTCATACGCTCAAGATGCGCCCGTGCCAGAAAAGCCGCTTCACTCTGAATACAGGACACATGAAACGCGGGATCCGGCTCAAGCGTCTGAGGAGATCCGGGAGGGCACGACCTCGGTCGTCAGCATAGCGGCCTGTAAAGCCGCGGTCCGGCCGGAATCCGCCGACGCTGCACTGAGATACCTCAGGCAGGGCAGCGCGCGGTATGGGAAAGGGGATCTTGACGGAGCTATCAGACAATACTCCTCTGCGATCAAACAGGACCCCTGCCTGGCGCTCGCTTACAACAACCGAGGAAACG
>RPQK01000827.1 GCA_003819755.1 Acidobacteriota bacterium
AACTGACAAGGTGACAAGGTGACAAGGTGACAAGGTGACAAGGTGACAAGGTGAAAGACGAATATCGAATATCGAATATCGAATGTCGAATGTCGAATGTCGAATGTCGAAGGTCGAAATAGAGTCCGATCCTTACTTCGACATTCGACATTCGATATTCGATATTCGTTATTCGTCTTTCACCTTGTCACCCTGTCATTGCGGAAGATATGGCTAAGACGAAGGTGATCACCCTCCTCGGGGCGCCGGGGGCAGGGAAGGGGACGCAGGCGAAGATGCTGGCCGCGAAGTTCGGCTATCCGCATGTTTCCACGGGAGACGTGCTGAGAGACGCCGTACGTCGGGGCACTGCCTTGGGGGAAAAGGCGCGGAAGGTCATGGAGGCGGGCGAGCTCGTTTCTGACGACCTGGTTTCCGAAATCGTCAGGGAGCGCGTGATGGCGCCGGACGCCCCGAGGGTTTTCATCCTGGACGGCTATCCCCGGAACGTGGCGCAGGCCTGTTATCTGCAGAGTCTTGAGGACCAGGCGGACGTCTTCGTCATCAACCTCCGACTCGAGGAAGATCAGGCCGTCAAGCGGCTCGCCGGGAGGCGTTACTGCTCGGGTTGTGGTAAGATTTACAATGTTTTTTTCTCGCCCTCGATTAAAGAGGGAATCTGCGACGACTGCGGGAGCGAGCTTCAGCAGCGAAAGGATGACGCGGAAGAAGTCATTAAGGAACGCTTGCGCGTCTACCGCCAGCAAACCGCGCCGGTAGTTGACTTCTACACGGGTCGGCCCAATTTCTTTGAGATCGACGGGAACCGCGAACCGGACGAAATTGCCGGCGAAATGTCGGGTCTGGTGACCGATCTGGAAAACAGGTGGACGGCGGCCAGATAGAGGATGAGGGACTTGTGACAGAGCCGCAAGCGCAGCGCTTTGTTGCGGAGCGCGTCGGGTACGGATGGAGCTTGGTTGCTGATTGTTCGTACCCGACGCGCTCCGCAAAAGACACTGCGCTTGCGGCTCTGTCAGAAATCCTTTCCTATGATTATTTGTAAGGGAAGAGCGGAACTGAACACGATGAGAGAGGCCAATCTCATCGTGGCTCGCGTTTTGAATGAGCTGGGAAGCCTGGTCCGGCCGGAGATCACGACCGGAGAGCTCGACCGGCGGGCCGAAGAGATGATTTCGAAGGCCGGCGCGCGATCAGGTTTTAAGGGATACCACGGGTACCCCGCGAACATCTGTACTTCGGTTAATGATCAGATTGTTCACGGGATTCCCAACGGACGGCGGTTGAGGGAAGGCGACATCATCAGTATCGATGTCGGGGTGCTGTATCACGGCTATTACGGAGATGCGGCCTGGACTTTCCCGGTCGGTGAAGTGAGTGCCGAGGCGCAGAAACTGCTCCAGGCGACTCGCGAAGCTCTTTACAAGGGAATCGAGAAGGCCGTGGTTGGCTGCCGGGTGTCCGACATTTCGGCAGCTGTACAACAGCACGTCGAAAGTCACGGTTTTTCGGTCGTCCGTGACTTTGTC
The DNA here is from genome assembly GCA_003819755.1 of Acidobacteriota bacterium. Taxonomy (GTDB): domain Bacteria; phylum Acidobacteriota; class UBA6911; order RPQK01; family RPQK01; genus RPQK01. Next base: position 1,530 of record RPQK01000827.1, read on the forward strand.
GGCCACGGAGTTGGAACGGCGCTGCACGAAGAACCGCAGGTTCCGAACTACGGAAAGCCGGGGCGCGGGCCCAAGTTGCAGGCCGGAATGGTGCTGGCCATCGAGCCAATGGTCAACAGCCGAGGCCCAGGCGTCAGGGTGCTCGAGGACCGATGGACGGCCGTAACGGCCGATGGCGGACTGAGCGCCCATTTTGAACACTCGGTGGCTGTTACCGAAACCGGACCGTGGATCTTGAGTGCGCTGGATTGAACGGACCTGGAGGGGAGCGAGCGAATGCCTAAAGAAGAGGCCATAGAGGTCATGGGGACGGTGATTGAAACTCTGCCTAACGCCATGTTCAAGGTCCAGCTGGAAAACGGGCACCAGGTGCTGGCTCATATCTCAGGGAAAATGCGCAAGCATTTCATACGGATTCTGCCGGGTGACAAGATCAAGGTCGAGCTTTCGCCTTACGATCTGACCCGTGGAAGAATTGTTTATCGCTATAAGTAGGAAAAATTATGAAGGTCAGAGCATCAGTCAAGAAAATCTGCGCGAAGTGCAAGATGGTACACCGCCGCGGCGTCGTGCGGGTCATCTGCAGTAATCCAAAGCACAAGCAGCGGCAGGGGTAAGACGGTTCACCGGTTCGGAGTTCTCGGTTCTGAGTTCTGGGTTCTGAGTTCTGGGTTCCAGAGTGACAACCCAGAACCCAGAACCTAGAACCCCGAACCCAGAACCTTTTTGGAGAGAAATATGGCACGTATCGCAGGTGTGAACATTCCCGACAACAAGCGCGTACAGATCGGGCTGACCTATATCTTCGGCATCGGCCGCTCGCGGGCCACCCGCATTTTGAAGCAGGCGGAGGTCGACATTGATAAGAAGGTCAAGGATCTCAGCGAAGAAGAAGCCGGGCGGATCCGCCAGATCATTCAGGACGAGGGCGGCATTGAGGGCGATCTCCGGAAGGAAGTCCAGCTCAATATCAAACGCTTGATGGATATCGGGTGCTATCGAGGATTGCGTCACCGACGCGGCCTTCCGGTTCGCGGGCAACGGACGCACACCAATGCCCGTACACGCAAGGGTCCGCGCAAGGGCGGCATCCGGAAGAAGAAGACGACGAGGTAAAACCGTTTCCCGTTCACCGTTGGACCGTTCAGCGTTAGAACGGGGAACGCTGAACGGTCAAACGGTGAACGGAACAACGAGGCAACATGGCACAGGCTGGCAAGAAATCGTTTAAGAAGAAATCGGCAAAGAAGAAGGAAAAAAAGATTATTGCCCACGGGATCGCACACATCCAGGCGACATTCAATAACACCCTGGTGAGCATCAGCGACCTGGACGGCAATGTCTTGAGCAGCTCCAGCGCGGGGGCACAGGGCTTCAAGGGAAGCCGCAAGAGCACCCCGTTTGCGGCTTCACAAGCGGCCCATACCGCGGCTGCTGCGGCTCGCGATCAGTACGGGATGAAGTACTGCGACGTCCGGATCAAAGGTCCGGGCGCCGGTCGGGAAGCTGCGATCAGGTCGATCCAGGCCGCCGGTTTGGAGGTCCGTTCCATTAAGGACGTCACCCCCATTCCGCACAACGGTTGCCGGCCGCCCAAGCGCAGGAGAGTCTGAGACAGCACTGACAAACTGACAGACTGACAAAC
>RPQK01000828.1 GCA_003819755.1 Acidobacteriota bacterium
CCGATGGAATCCCCGGGAGCGGTGCTGGATGGGTTACGAGCGGAAGCGCGGGAAGCTCGCGGACCTGAATGCTCTCTTGCGGGGCGGCTCTCGAGAACGTTTCGCGGCCGTTGTCGGTGAAACTGCCGTCTTGTCCAACGTGAAGTACGTGATCACGCTCGACACGGATACGCAACTGCCGCGCGATTCGGCGCGGCAGTTTGTCGGCGCCATGGAGCACCCGCTGAATCGGGCGCACTACGACGACCAGAAGCAGCGTGTCTGCGAGGGGTATGGCGTTCTGCAGCCGCGTGTGGCCGTGAGCCTTCCCGGCGCCAACCGGTCCAGGTACGCCCGGCTTTTTGGAAGCGAGTCGGGTATCGATCCTTACACACGCGCCGTCTCCGATGTTTACCAGGACCTGTTCGGTGAAGGCTCATTCATCGGCAAAGGTATCTATGAGGTTGATGCCTTCGAGCTGGCGCTCAACGGGCGCTTTCCCGAGAACCGCATCCTCAGCCATGACCTTCTTGAAGGGTGTTACGCGCGGGCCGGGCTGTTGAGCGACGTGCAGTTGGTCGAGGAATACCCCTCCCGCTACAGCGCTGACGTGAGTCGCCGTCACCGCTGGATTCGCGGAGACTGGCAGATTGCCCGGTGGTTGCTGCCGTGCGTCCCGGGCGTCGACGGGCGGTGGCGGAAGAACCCGCTCTCTCCACTGTCCCGATGGAAAATCTTCGACAATCTTCGTCGCAGTCTCGTGCCTTCGGCCCTGACACTGCTGATGTTGCTCGGCTGGATGGCCTTATCCCCCGCCTGGTTTTGGACCTTGGCGGCGCTGGGCGTCATCCTGGTTCCTTCTCTGATCACCTGCATCCTGGAGTTGCTTCGAAAACCGGCTGATGTACTTCTCGGTTCACACCTTGCCGCTTCAGCTCGGTGCGCCGCCCGTCACTTCTCCCAGGCGGCCTTCGCGCTCGCATGCCTTCCTTACGAAGCATTTTTCAGCCTGGATGCGATCGTACGAACGGCTATAAGGATGCTGGTCACACGCACGCGACTCCTGGAATGGAGCCCGTCGGCTGATCCGGATCTCGATAAGCGCACCAGCCTTGTCGCCTCCTGCCGCCTGATGTGGATCGGACCCCTGCTCGCCACCGCGGCAGGAGTCTTTCTCGCGCTTTCGAGACCCCCTGCCGCGCTAGCCGCCGCAGTCCCGATACTGGGTCTCTGGTTCGCCTCCCCCGCCATCGTCTGGTGGATCAGCCGGCCGCTGGGCCGCCGAGAGGCGAGGCTGACGGCTGAACAGGCCGTTTTCCTTCGCAGACTCTCCCGAAAGACCTGGGCGTTCTTCGAGGCTTTTGTCGGCCCGGAAGACCATTGGCTGCCACCCGACAACTTTCAGGAGCATCCGGTTGAAGTCATTGGACATCGCACGTCGCCGACCAATATGGGGCTTGCGCTCCTCGCCAATTTGTCGGCATACGACTTCGGCTACATTCCTGCTGGAAAGCTCATCGAGCGCACGGGTAATGCCCTGGATACGATGGAGAGCCTGGAGCGGTACAAAGGCCACTTCTACAACTGGTACGACACCGAGTCTTTGAAACCGCTGTTACCGGCCTACGTCTCGTCCGTGGACAGCGGAAACCTCGCGGGCCTCCTTTTGACACTGCGGCCAGGTCTGCTCGAGCTTCCCGATCAGAGGATCCTGGCGCCGCGATTGTTTGACGGGCTCGACGACGCGTTGGGGATACTGGTGGAGGCTGCGGGAGAAGCCGCTCCAGCCGAGCTGGCCGAGCTTCACAGGGATCTGGTGTCGTCCTCCAGGCCGACGACACTCGATGCGGCGCGCCAGTATCTTGGCAGGCTGGCGGGATCCGCCGCAGCGGTCGTGACCAGACTCAAAGCCGACGACGGAAGCCCGACCGGGTGGTGGGCAAGCGCCCTTGCCCGGCAGTGCCAGGAAGCACTCGATGACCTGATGTTTCTGGCTCCCTGGGCCGTGTTGCCACCCATGAAGGGCCAGGTCGGCGGACTCGCCGCTCTTGATGAGATCCCAACCCTCCGCGAACTCGCAGCATTCGAGGCAAGTCTGCTGCCGGAGATCGAGTACCGGCTCCTGACGGGGGGGAATCCCGAGGAGGACACCTGGCTCGCGGAGCTTCGACCTTCCATCATGGAAGCAAGCCGGCGCGCCCAGGAGAGGATCGCAGCCATCGAGAGGCTCGCGATGCGCTCGAGCGAGCTCTCCCGCATGGAGTACGACTTCCTGTATGACAGGGCCCGTCACTTGCTGGCGATCGGATACAACGTTTCGGAGCACCGGCGCGACGCGAGTTACTACGATCTCCTGGCTTCGGAGGCGAGACTGGCCAGTTTTGTGACGATAGCGCAGGGACAGCTGCCTCAGGAGAGTTGGTTTGCCTTAGGGCGTCTGCTCGTTGCCGGCGGCGGCGATCCGATCCTTCTTTCGTGGGGCGGATCGATGTTCGAGTATCTTATGCCGCTCCTGGTGATGCCTGCATACGAGAACACGCTGCTCGACCAGACCTGCAAAGCGGCGGTGGACAGGCAGATCGAGTACGGGAGGATGCGCGGGGTGCCCTGGGGCATTTCCGAATCCGGCTACAATGCGGTCGACGTCCATCTCAACTATCAGTACCGCTCGTTTGGCGTCCCCGGCTTGGGACTCAGACGAGGACTGGCCGAGGATTTGGTCATTGCGCCGTATGCGTCGGCACTGGCGCTCGTGGTGGCGCCCGAGGAGGCATGCCTCAATCTGCAGCAACTCGCCGACCGCGGGTTCGAAGGGAGATACGGTTTGTATGAAGCCATCGACTACACGCCGTCGCGTCAACCCCGCGGTCAATCGAGGGCCGTGGTCCGGTCGTTCATGGCGCACCACCAGGGCATGAGCTTGCTGGCACTGGCGTATCTGCTCCTGGACCGCCCGATGCAGAAGCGATTCGAGTCGGATCCCTTGTTCCAGGCGACCATGCTGTTGCTCCAGGAGCGAGTTCCAAAAGCGACGGCGTTCTTCTCGCAGGCTGCCGAGCCTACCGAGGTACGTAGGATCTCCGGTGAGGCGGAAACGCCGATCCGCGTTTTCACGAGCCCCGACTCCCCGATACCGGAGCTGCAGTTGCTGTCCAATGGCCGATACCACGTGATGGTCACGAACGCGGGCGG
>RPQK01000829.1 GCA_003819755.1 Acidobacteriota bacterium
CAACACAACGATTTTCTCGATCGCGCGCTCGTCGTCCCCACGGTCGATGACCGTGGGGACGCATTCTTCAGGTTGGGGGCCTGATGCTCGAATCCCTGTCAAAGCTGTCGGAACACGACTTGAATCAGATGGCGCTCGCACTTCGGGCCGGCCGATTGGGTCCGCCGTACGCGCCCATCGCGCTTGCACGATACTGCACGCCTGCTGTCGCTGCTGAATTGTCCGAAGAAATGCGGGAAGCGGGTTTGGAATGTGCTGCACCTGCCGTCATGGCGGTCATGCTCGAGTTGGTTGCACGCGAGAGAACGCGGCATTCGAATCTTCTCGATTCTGTTGAGCTGGTGACGACAGGTCCCGAGGCGCCAGGCGTAACGACCCGCGACACAGCGATCGTGGTCCGCGAACTGTTTCTCATGGCCCAGCGTTCCGTCCTGGTGGCTGGATACGCGGTTTACAAAGGACGCACTGTCTTTAAGGCCTTGGCAGAGCGGATGGAGCAGGTGCCGGAGCTCCAGGTTCGAATGTACCTTGACGTCCGTCGCCACCGGACTGATACCTCAGCATCGTCCGAGCTGGTCAGACGCTTTGCGCACGACTTCAAGACTAACGATTGGCCGGGATCCAGGCTGCCTGAGGTGTACTACGATCCGCGGTCACTGGAAATGGATCCTCAGCGCCGAGCCAGCTTGCACGCGAAGTGTGTGGTGATCGATCAGGCGATCGCGTTTGTTTCGTCTGCGAATTTCACCGAGGCAGCACACGTGAGGAACGTAGAGGTGGGGTTACTGATTAAATCCTGTGGGTTGGCGGCCAGAGTGGCGGATCACTTTGAGACCCTCAAAAGAGTCCGGGCGTTCGTGAGGGTGGACTTCTAGCAGAGGGGCGGTTTGATGCGAGCAAAAAGGTGACCCTCGGGCCGACCCCGAGAGAGAGGGCAGTCTGCCGTTGATTGTCCCTGTCCAGGTTGCGTTCTCATCGATAACTGTTCGCGCTCAGGTATCCGACTTCGGTGTCACTAGTTTTTCTTCGCAGGCATAGCGAGTTTGAGACGTGCCTCAGACTCGCAAGGGGGGAGAGATGACCGATCGTAGTGTCAGGGAGCTTGTCCTTCTAGGTGGTTTCGTGATCAACAGGAGCAGGACGGAATGTGCAGATCGGAACAAGAAGGCGCTATCTTCCAAGCGAGGGGCGAAGTTCAAAGCCATCTTTCTTCTGCTCCCGGCCCTTCTCGGCTTTGCTACCTCATTGGGAGCCACGGCGGACGATTTCCGGTTTCCGCTCGACAATAGTGGTTGGTACCTCAGTCAGGACTTCTGCGTCTGGAACTCCGGATGGGGAGGGAACCATTTAGGCGAAGACTACGTGGTGAACGACGGGACGGAACTGCCAGTCTATGCCCCGGCCAACGGAATCGTTAGACACAATGCCAGCCGGAGCGGCTACGGCCGTGTCGTAATTATCGAACATCAGTTGCCTGATGGAAGCTATGTCTCGACTGTGCACGGCCACATGCGTTCGCTGGGCATAGTTGGTGTCGGTACTGCCGTCTCAAAAGGGCAGCTAATCGGCTATCTTTCGGCGGATTCCACCGAAAATGGGGGGTATGACTTTACCCACCTTCATTTTGGCGTCCGGCAAGGGGCATATTCGGCGTCCTGGATTTACTATGGCTATGGGTCAAACTGTAACGGCTGGTTTGATCCTGCGGATTTTGTCAATTCTCATAAAGGTTCGGGGCCTTCTGATAAGTCCCTGATTACCCCCGATGGTCAGACTATCTATTGGCTCCGGACTGGAAGGGTCTATCACGTCGCTAATCCAGCTGTCCTGAATACCATGTCTGCTTGCGGGATGCCCGGGTGGAGCTGGTCGAGTATTACAAGTGTGGCGACTCTTTCTCCCTACACGGTGGGGCCTGAATTTGTCACATCCGATTCCGGGTCAAACGGTTTACTAATCAAACTGTCAGGCGAGAGCAACCCCACCGTGTATTTGGTGCAGAACGGCCGGCGCCGACCATTCACGAGTGAACAGGCCTTGAACTGGGGTGGAACCGATTGGTTTCCTCACGTAATCGAAGTCTGCGCCGAGATCTTCTCGGCTTATCTTCCCTGGGACGGGCCTCCAATCTATTCCGTAGGCGACGGAGGTCCCGGCGCGTATGTTACGAGTTACAACACGAACGCGACGGAATGGCCGAAACCCGATTCTTGGAAGGGTTGGCCCGGGCCGGCCTTTTCTTCAGCCCTGTGGTTCCCTTGTACAGCCGTTGAAAGTGGGCGGACTTCTGGATATTCCGGAATCGTTGGAACCTATCAGGGTTTTGAAGACGAGGTGGCCGACGATTGGAACAGCTCGATATCCTCCTCTGTCCGCGGTACGTACGCAGTCTACGGTGAAATCCATAGGAGATGGCGACAACTAAGTTACGAGGCAAGTCAGCTAGGCTATCCGACTTCGACTGAATACGCCTGGTCCGGACAGCGTCGCAATGATTTTGAGGGCGGTTACATTCTTTGGAACCCGATATCACAGCAGACCCAAGTAGTCTACTGTACGCCTCCCAGCATCACCGACCAGCCACAGAGCCAGACGATCACCAGTGGTCAGAGTGCGCAGCTGAGCGTGGCGGCGAGCGGGACAAGTCTGAGCTATCAGTGGTACCGGGGCAGTTCGGGTGACACCTCGCAGCCGATCTCAGGGGCGACCTCGAACACGTATTCAACCGGGGCACTCACTTTGAATACCACATACTGGGTGCGGGTGAGCAACAACTGCGACAGTGTTAACAGCAATACGGCGACCGTAATCATCTCCCGCGTGCTTTCCCTGTTCGGCGGGCGGTTCACGTTACAGCTCGACTGGCGGAGCCCGGAAGGTCATACGGGAAGCGGAATGCCGGTCGCCGTTTCCCCTAACTCAGGATACTTCTGGTTCTTCGGACCGGAGAACGTCGAGTTGTTCGTAAAAATCCTCGACGGCAGAGGCGTCAACGGATGTTTCTGGGTCTTCTACGGGGCTCTGACGAACATCGAGTACACGATGACCGTGAGGGATACGCAGACCGGGAGCGTCAAGACTTACTTCAATCCCCAGGGAACGCAGGCCGGCCTCAGCGATGTCACGGCTTTTAGTGGATCGCTCGGTTCATCGTCGTCTGTTGGGGAA
>RPQK01000830.1 GCA_003819755.1 Acidobacteriota bacterium
CCCACGGTTGCCGGAAACTTCATCATTCTATGCTTCCGACGCCTGTGCCGCCACTGGAACGACCTGGAGTTTGACCCTTGGCTTCAGTCCGAAACACGGCCGGATCCAGTTCCACCGTCTGATCAGCACTTCATAGATCAGGACCGAGACCGCAAAGGAAGCGACCAGGAGCGCCAGAAACTTCGCGGACGGCCCGAGTGACCACGACACCACATAATATCCGATCACGATGATGACCGTCTGATGAAGGATGTAAAAGGGGTAGATACCTTCGTTGGCATACTCAATAAACCGGTTTCTGAAGTTCAAATAGTGCTTCCCGTACCCCAGGACCGTGAGAATCCATGACCAGGTGAGAGCGGACACCAAGGTGTACTCGATCGGGGAGGGGTACCCTCCTTTGACTCCCAAGAAATCGTCGATCAGGAGTACTCCCAGACTGGTAAGACCAACCACCAACGACAGACGACGAAGTGACTCTATGCGGTCCCAGATCCCCGGAGAGGAGGCGACCAGCAGCCCGCACCAGAAATGAAACAGCTGAAAGCTGAAGTTAGCCCAATCGGCGACCAGGTTATGTTGCGTCGGCCAGTAGGGTCGCAGGCTTACCTGAACGACCGCCAGCGGCAGGATCAGGAAGTAGAGGTTGTAGCCCCGGCCAATCCAGTTCTGCAGCCTCTCGAGCATCACTTTCCCGTCAGGCCGGCGCATCCCGGCCAGCAGCGGAACACTGAGCAGCGAGAAGACGAACAGATACACCACGAACCAGAGATGGTGCCAGCTGGTGTTGCCCTGCGGGTAGGAAACGCCGTAGAACACCGTGCGGTAGAAGTCCCAGTAGGAGCTGTAACTGACGCCCGAAAACAGCCTCTCGCAGTACACCTGAGGGGGAATGACCACGGCCATACCGAAAACCAGGGGCCAAAGCAGGCGCCGATGCCGCTCCTTCACAAAGCCGGCCAGGCCGCGCGAGCGCAGGGCAAACGTCGTTCCTACGCCTGAAATGAAGAAAAGCAGCGGCATACGCCACTGATGCATAAAGGACATCGGCATGTCCAGCCAGGTGAGTCTTTCCGGGTTCTTGATGTGCCATCCCCAGGAGTTGAAAGCCATTCCCGTGTGGAAGACCTGGAGGAGGAGAATGGCAAGGACTCGCAGCCAGTCTAGATCGTGTCGGCGGTTAGTGGTTTCCATAGGACCATCATCGGAAAACGCCGCCGTATCGGCGATGGAAATGTCATGAACCGGTCCGGGAAGGGAACGAGAGGGACTGGCAACGTCTAGATCCGGACAGAGGCGTCGTCCAGGGGGAGCAGGGGTCCCTAAGAGTGCAGGCGTCTCGCCCGATGCCATTAACTTTTCCCGAAGTCAGTACACCCAGCCGCAGTGAATGGGGCTTTTATCGTGGCCGGACTCTCCAGAGTCCGGCAGCCGGGCTGGGAGCCCGGCGAAAACGATGGTTGCAGCTCGCCGGTTCAGGCCGACCCCGCGGGTCGGCTGCCGGACTCTGGAGAGTCCGGCCACGATAAAAGCCCCATTCACTGCGGCTGGGTGTACTGACTTCGGGAAAAGTTAATGGCATTGGGCGAGACGCCTGCACTCCCAGGGCGAACGCCTCCAGGGTCGCTCCGTTAACGTAAACGCTTGAGAATTCGTGATTAAAGAGACGGCCCCACTAACGGTCAGTCCAGATTCTGGCGGTGGTACGTTCCAGAGGCAAAACTGTTTCATTTTTTTTGCTGGTTAAACGGCCGGTTAGCTGATAGAGTTCGATTCGCGATCGGCCTGTTGCTCTCCAGGTCGGCCGTAAAAGCAGTTTTTCCAAGTGCATCCCGGCTCATTTGGCACATGGTGGTGACAGCGCAGCTACGGCAAACACGGCGCCGAATGCGAGTAGAGATGTTTTTCTACAACGCCGCTTGTGTGTCTCCCCTAATAACTACAGGAGGAATGGCCCCATGAGGAAAACTTCAACGCTTTTCCTGGCCCTCGTTCTTTTATGCATCCTTTCGTTCCCCGCTATGGCGCAGGAATCACGTGGCAGTATCCTGGGCACGATTACCGATGCGCAGAAGGCGGTTGTGCCGGGAGCCGAGGTTGTGGTGACGAACGTCGGTACCAACCAGTCACGCACCACCCTTTCCAATGACTCCGGCTATTACGAAGTCCCGCTGCTTGACCCCGGCGAATACACGATCAGCGCGGAACTCGCAGGCTTCAAAAAGTATGTTCGAAGTGGCGTGACGGTGAATGTTGCCTCAAAGGTCAAGATCGACATCCAGTTGGAGGTAGGCGAGGTACAGCAGATCATCGAGGTCACTGGTGCGGCGCCGTTGTTGGAAACCACCACCGCCTCGGCGGGCCGAATCATCGACACCGCGCAGATCACCAGCCTCCCCTTCTCGGACTTGAACCCGTTTGCGCTGGCCGGCATGGCGGGCGGCATGCAGTGGACGGGACAACCGGAGTACCGGAGACCGTTCGACAACGGCGGCACTTCGGCTTTTAACACTGCCGGCGGTGTCGGCCAGAATGAGTACACGATTGACGGGGCGCCCGTCACCGGAACAGGCCGCCGAGTCGGGTACAACCCGCCCGCGGACGCGGTCCAGGAGTTCAATCTGCAGACGGCCGCTTTTGACGCCAGTGTAGGTCATACCTCCGGTGCGGTCGTCAACGTCATGAGCCGCAGCGGCACCAATGTCTATCACGGCTCGCTTTACGACCAGCACTGGCAGCAGCGCTGGAATGCGACGCCCCACTTTACACGTCTGCTGTTTGAGAAGGACGTAGCCTCAGGAGCGAAATCGGCCGACAGCCAGAAGCAGGCCTCCGGCCGCTCGAATCAGTTTGGCGCGACGTTGGGCGGTCCCGTCAGGCTTCCCTGGTTGAACAACGGGAAAGATAAGTTCTTCTTCTTTTTCAGCTACAACGGTATTTACCAGAAGAAAGCCGAAACAACAGATGCTATCCAGCGGTCAGTGCCCAAGGCGAAGTGGAGAGAGGGCGATTTTTCGGACCTGCTGGCCATTGACCCGGCCAGATTCCAGATTTACGATCCGAGAACGGCGCGCCTGGAAGGTGGTAAGGTCGTCCGCGACCCATTCCCGGGCAACAAGGGAATTCCGATCCTGAACCCGCTCTACAAGCATTATGTAAAGC
>RPQK01000831.1 GCA_003819755.1 Acidobacteriota bacterium
CCCCACCTTTGATTCTGCCAGCGGTGCGGACGGGGCGGGACGCCCCTTGCCCCAGTGCAGGCGAGACGCCTGCGCTCCCAGCGACGCCTGCGCTCCCAAGAGAGAGCCCGGCCACGATAGAAGCAAGATGGAGAGTGACAACAAGATCCTTATAGACATGATGCTCTCCTCCTTCAAAAGCGATACCCGAAATGGGTGAACCACTGGTCGTAATCCTGGGCATTGCCCCGATAGATGTTGATCCCCGCTCCGAGGAAGTAATGACCGAGCAGCCAATCGGCGTTCAGCCCGAGCCAGTTCGCCTCATTCGCCGGAGAAAGCTGGGAACTGAAGACCTGTTGGCCTGCCAAGAGCTCGATGCGCAGCTTCTCGTTGAACTCTCGCGTCAGCGAAAGCGAGCTGTACGAGCCGGCGCCGAGTGAACTGTCGAACTTCGAGTAGCGAGCGTCCGCGCGAATACCGGTCTTCCAGATCCTGCCGAGGTAGATCCCTAACATCTTGTTGTAGGAAGGGCTCTGGTCGCCGCTCCTGGTGCTGCGGCCCAGGCTCACGTAAGGCGCAACCCGGTAGGGCAGTTCCAACCGAATGCCGGCGCTGAGTCCCTCGAAGAGGAGCCGGTCGACCAGGCCGGTCCCGACCAGCCGGGGATCGAAAGTCGGGATCTCCCGAAAGTAGTTGTGACTGACGTCGAACGAGACGAAAGTCGCGGGCTGGACCCGGACTGTGGTGAAGCTGCGGCTTGGCGTCATTTGTCGTTTCGTTTCGCCTGGGTCCGCCAAACGATCGACCTCCAGGTTCTGATAGACCGACAGGATGCGCTTGTAGAAAAGGCCGTTTTCGAAGAAGGTGAATTGCCGATCAGGCTGCCAATTCAAACGGTTGAACGCGAACCCTGCCGTGCCGTTGTAGTGCAGCGACTCAAGGCTCCCGGCCTCGAGGTTCACAAAGGCGCCGGCCAGCTGGCGGTCGGGTGCGTACCTCCAGGAGGTCGGGTCCGGGGCGGAGCCGCCAAACAGGCCCATGGTCAAGCCGTGTCCCGCGCGTCGGCCCATGAAGGCGCCGTCAATCGTGCTGAGGCTGGTCGCCCATGGAACCTGCAGTCGGCCGAAACCCAGCAACCAGCCGGACTGGGGATTGTTGTAAGTGAACCCCAGCTTATAGGTCCGGTTCACCAGGTCAGTCAACGTTTCGTCGCCACGCCGCCGCGAATTCAACCGCCCTCGGTAATAACCGGTGAAGCCCCAGAAAGTCCCGGCAATTCTGGTCATATCAGCCCGCAGAACGAGCCCGGTTTGGTAAGACAGGCCGGAGGAACCCGAGTGGGACAGGCCGCCATACTCGAAACCCAACCTTCCTTTCACGCGGTTCGTTTCAGGAAGTCGGGGCCGGGGAACGTACTCCCTGAGCTCCTCTTCGATCGGGTCCCCTTCGGTGAAGCTGACGACTTGAGGGTATTTCAGAGCGTCACGCGAGCTGCGTTTCAGCTCAATCTGCTCCTGATCCCGGGCGGAAAGAACCGCGGTATCCCCCTGGCTGATCTCTTTCAAGGAGCTGAGGACCCGGCAGACGGACGAGGTCGAGGCAACAGACACGATCTCGAGGTCCGCGATCGTTACGGCACGGTTGGTCTCTCCGGGCTCGCGGTGGTAGACCTGCAGCTTCATCTTTGGCGTCAGTCCAAGGTTCTTGCCGCCCTCCAGATAGACCGCGTCCTGGGCCAGGTATTTAATGGCGACTGCAATGCGGCCTTCCGGCCAGTCGCTAGCCGCTCCCACTTTCGAGGCGGCCAGCAGGCAAGCCCAAATCGCGCAATTAACCAGCCTTTTCATCATCAGGACCTCCCTTGCGGATGGCACGAGTAACACTTGGCGCTGGTATAGGCATACCCGGACCTTCCTCGGTGTTCGGAATCCATACTCGACTTGTTGTGCTCGTGGCAGTCGAGGCACGAGAAGGAGGTGTAGTCGCTTGCGTTCGTGTGGCAATCGGAGCAGGACCCCCATTCACCCTGATGGTTTCCCGAGTAAATCGGAAACTTGTGCGTGATCACGGCTCCGCTCCAGCCGGTCGTTTTGTGACAGGAGGCGCAATCTTTGGGAAAGCCGGAATGACTCGGATCGGTCACTGTCGTGTACTCCGTCTGGTGGCAGGTGTAACAGTCGCTCGGAGTCCCGTCATAGCGTCCTCCCACATGACAATCCGCACACGGAGTCGAAACGTGCACACCGGTTAAGGCGAAACTCGTGGTGGCGTGATCAAAAGCGGCGGGACGCCAGGCGGTCGTGCCGTGGCATACCTGGCAATCGGTCGGAATCCCCGCAGTCTTGTGATTCGGGTCAACGGTGGCGTTGTAACGCGTCAGGTGGCATGCCGCGCAGGTTGTGCCCAAACCGGTGTACTGATTGTTTACGTGGCATTTGGCGCATTCGGCGCTCGTGTGGGCGCCCGTCAGCGGGAAGCGGGTGGCAGAGTGATTGAAAGTCGCTCCCTGCCAGCCGGATGTCGAGTGGCACACGGCGCAGTCACGCGGGAATCCTGCAGTCTTGTGATTGGGTGCCGTAGTCTGGTCGTAATCAGACCCGTGACACGACTCGCACATAAGCGGAGTTCCCGCGAACTGGCCGTTCACATGGCAGCTCGAACAGGTCGCACTCTGGTGGGCGCCGGTCAGGGGGAATTTGGTTGTGGAGTGGTTGAAGCTGGCGCCTTCCCAGCCGGTCGTCGTATGGCAGCGGGCACAGTCGGTCGGGAAGCCCGCGGACTTGTGATTGGGATCCTGCACGGCGTTGTAGTCGTCGGTATGGCAGGAGGCGCACTCTGTCGAAGTTCCCGCGTAGACCCCGCTCGCGTGACAGCTCTGGCAGGATGACTGCCGGTGAGCGCCGGTCAGCGGGTACTTGGTCTTGGTGTCGTGGTCAAAACCTGCCCCCGTCCAGGCGGTCGTGTTATGGCAGCTGATGCAATCCCGCGAAAAGCCGGCCGCCGCGTGCCTGGGCGTCGTCGTGCCGTCGTAGTCGGCGCCGTGACAGGAGGCGCAGTCCGATGCTGTCCCGGCAAACTGGCCGTTGGCGTGGCAGCTTGAGCAGGTCTTTCCCACGTGCCCGCCGGTGAGCGGGAACTTCGTTGTCGAATGATCGAAGCTGCCCCCCTTCCAATCGGA
>RPQK01000832.1 GCA_003819755.1 Acidobacteriota bacterium
AACGAAAAGGGCGTGAAGCGGAGAGCGATTTCAGCCAGTGCCTCAAGTTTGATCGCAGCCTGGCGCCCCTAATACAAAAGCTATCCGACGCAGTTCTTCGCAGACTGGATGCCGGGACAAAAACGTACTGAGACTCGCCATGTGGCCGAGCGGAAGGAGCGATACTTAGTCGAGTTGCAGGAGATAAGGGAAGAGTTCAAGTCCCATCGGCGCGCCCCGGCGGGAGCGGGAAAAGCGCGCGTGGATAGTGCCGTGGGCCGGGGCCGTGTCTGCAGTGTTTAGTTTTCAGGGATCTGCGGCCTCTCGAAAACTGAAAACTGCAGGCCAACGGCCGTCGGAAGACTGATTCGCGGGGTGCCCGGAGCGTATCGGGATGAGACCGAACGGCCACAAAAAACAAATGCAGCGTTTTCGACCAATACCACATCTCGAGCAAGCGCCGGAGCTTGGAATAGAAGGGTAGAACGCATCCAGGCATACCTTCAAGGACTCCACGGGCACAATCGCCGGGAAACAGGCCCTAATCCTGAAGAATGGAACGGCCGCAAACTGTTGGCTGGCTAGAGTTTAGAAATACGCCCGGCTGGATTCGAACCAGCGACCTTCGGCTTCGGAGAACACAGTGCCAAAACCTCTAAACCCTTTCCTTTCAACGAATCTTCCCTTTCTTCACCTGCGGAGATCTTGGATTAAGTTGGATTGATTTGAGTGTTTAGGATTGTCGTGGGCACAATCGTGGGCACAATTTGATAGGGGTTAGTTGCGATACCCCTTGGCCTGCCCGTGGTCCCGGCTTCAGCCCGCGCTCTTTGTCAGGCCGTCAGTTGTCAGCCCTTGCAGTTCCTCGACGCGCCGGCGGGCCGCTTCCACAATTTCCCGCGGGAACTGCCTCAGCTCGATTAATTTCACGGCGTTTCCCGCTCCGCAGGGCCCGGGGCGCAGCCGGTAGTCAAAAAAATACTTTCCCCCTTCAACCACTTCGCTGAAATGGAACATTCGGCTGCAGTCGGCAAGCAATTCTTGTAGCTCCACGTCGTGCGTGGTTACGAGAACCAGGTTCCGGTCCGAGAGATAGCGGACGGTGGCGGCCGCAATGGCGACCCGCTCAACGGTGTTGGTTCCACGGAAGATCTCATCGATCAATAACAGGCAACTGTCGGGAGGGCACCTGACGAAGGTCGCGATCTGTTCGATCTCGCGCGAATAGTAGCTGTGTCCATCCAGAACCCGGTCGTCATGTTTGATTGACGCCCTGACCGTCACCTCGGGGAGAATGGCGCTTTCGGCCAGGCACATGTATAAGGTTCGGGCGAGGATCAGATTAACCCCGATCGTCTTGATGAAAGTGGTCTTTCCGGCCAAGTTCGACCCCGTAATGAGGGCGGATCGGGACTCCAATCTGAAAGAATTACCGACCGGATTTCCGATTAGCGGATGGTAGATGCCGGCCACGTCGACCAGTCCGTTGGCGTTGAGGATCGGTTGGCAATGGGGTCCGAGACTCTCCTCGTACCCGGCTGCGGCCAGAAGCGCATCGAGCGAGCCGACCGCATCGAAAATAGCGCGTATCTCGGCTCTCGAGCTCCGCAAATCGTCGACCGAACGAAGAAAGGCGACGAGCTTGCTCAGGCCGAAAACGTTGAGAAAGATGAAAAACGCCGATGAAATTTCGTTCAGGCGCGCCTCGTCCACGCACAGCCAGAACATCCTCCTGTTGAGCCGGACCGCCAACGTTCGATGTTTCCTCAGGACATCTATCTCCGCCACCCGGCCGGGAGGCAAGAGCGCGGCGAGACGACTGGCGACCGTCAGGAGGCTGGTAAGGAAAGTCAGCTGTCCGAAGTACTGAAACACCCGGCTCCCATAGAGCACGTTAATCGTGAGGTTGATCGCGGCCAAGCCAGCTGCGATCAGGAAGAATGCCGGGACGAAGAAACCGGTGATCAGGGATCCGAAGAAGGCGGCCGAGGCGAGGTAAATCAGGAAGCAGGCGGGAGGGCGTTCTGGAAGTTCCTCGGACAGAAAACTCACGACGAAGTAAGCATCGTCGTGGCGCAGGCGATACAGTTCGCGCTGGATGGCTTCGCGTAGGTCCGGATTGCTGCGGAACAGGGCTCGAAGAGAGGCGCGCCGTCGCAGCTCACAAAGATCCGGTTCCCAGGTCCTGAGGAGCGAATAGAGGTACTGTCGACCGACCGAGCCGACGGTTCTGTCAAGACTCGCGAAGACCTCATCCATCTCGAGGTCGGACCACGTTTTGTCATCGACGGTTTCATGGAGGTCAGGCTGGCGGAAATCATGGAAGAGACGGATCAGGTCAAACTTCCGATCGATTTGATTGGACCCGTCCCAAATGGTTCGGAGCTTTTCGGTGAGGCGTGCCTCGCGTCGAAACCAGGGCCATGTCCCCCGCAGAAGCGGTCGAAGGGCTTGTAATCTCTGCCGCATCCACACTCGTTGCAGTTTAGACGGTTCGACGAGGGTTAGAAACTCAAAACTGCCCTTGGTTGACGGTCACTCCTCCCGAAGCGCGATGGCCGGCTCCACTCGCGTGGCCCTGATGGCAGGCACCAATGCAGCCATGGCTGAGAGCACAAGAATGCTGCCGGAAATGGCGGCCAATACGACGGGGCTCGCGGAAGTGATGCCGTAGAGTAAACCAACCATGAGGCGGAGGAGCGCGAACGACAGTGCCGCGCCGACGACCACGCCCAGTCCACCGATGGCAAGCCCTTTCTTAATGGACATCATCATCACATCGCCGCTCGGTTGCTCCGAAGGCACGCCGGACGGCCATTTCCCGGGTGCGCCGGGAAATCGAATACGCAACCACCCCAAACAGACCGACGAAGGCCCTCATCAGCGCGCAGATGAGGGCTTCGTCTGGGTCGGACCCAATGCTGTTAAGATAAGTTTAACCGCTTGGGGCTTCGTCTGGGTCGGACCGGGTCGGACCTGAAGAAGTGGCTTTACTGCTTCATTTACAGCGAAATCAGGCTTCAAAGAGCGCCTTAGGGTGCGAAACAGGGCGGTGATTTTGTGTCTTAAGCGAAAACGGGCCTTTCGGCCCTGCGAGACGCTAGTCGTCCGGGAAATGACCGATGGTACGAACACCAAATAGCTCAGAACGCGAGAATGGGGGCCG
>RPQK01000833.1 GCA_003819755.1 Acidobacteriota bacterium
TCGCCGGTTCAGGCCGACCCCGGGGGTCGGCTGCCGGACTCTGGAGAGTCCGGCCACGATAAAAGCCCCATTCACCGCGGCTGGTTGCACCGACTTCGCAAAAAAGTAAATGAAATGGCATTGGGCGTCTCGCCTGCGCTCCCAGCGGACGCCCCCCTCCCGGGTTCTGAGAAACGCGTGATACAGCCGCCAACACGCTTGATTCCCCCACACCCCCTTCGCATTGATTCCCGCCTCGCCCGCATCCTATAATCCGGTGTTCGCGCGGGAAGAGAGGTTTGGGCCGTTTGAGAATGAGGCGCCAAGTTGGATTGTCGACGTTTTTTTCGCTGCTTTGCGTGGTTGTCCTGTTTCTTCCGCTGACCGGACTGCGAGCCCCCGAGGTCAAGACCCCAATCACTTTCTCTGACATAGCCGGGCGTTCCGCCTTCACTTACCGCTCCAACAATGATTTCCACGGGCGCAAGTACTTCCCTCAGCCTATGTGCGGCGGGATTGCCGTCCTGGACTTCGACAAGGACGGAAAACAAGATCTTTTCTTTACCAATGGGGCGAAACTGCCCGAGCTCAAGCGCGTCGACTCCTCCTTCTATAACTGTCTGCTGCGCCACAAGGGGGACGGTGTTTTCGAGGACGTCACGGAAAAGGCAGGTCTGCTTGGGGCGGACCTGGATTTCGGCTTCGGAGTCGCGGCTGCTGACTACGACAACGACGGTTTCACTGATCTATTCATCTGTAATGCCGGGCGAAACGCCCTTTATCACAACAACCGAGACGGCACTTTCTCCGATGTCACGAACGAATCAGGGCTCGCCAACAAGCCGTCGGACCTGCTCAGTGTCTGTGCCGCTTTCTTTGACTATGACGGCGACAGCTTGCTCGACCTGATCGTTTCTCAATACACCTTCTGGAATCCAAAGACCGATGTCCGCTGCGTTCGAGATGGAAAGGACGATTCGTATTGCCATCCTCGTACCTACCGGGCGGTCCCGCACAACTTATATCGCAACCTGGGCGGGGGGAAGTTTCAGGACGTGACGGAGAGTTCCGGTTTTTCGACGGTTCTAGGTAAGGGGATGGGGATCTCGATCGCAGACTTCAACAGGGACGGGAAACAGGATGTCTTCGTGGCCAATGACACCGAGAGGAACTTCCTGTACATCAACCAGGGCATCGGAAAATTCTCGGAAGAGGGGCTGATGTACGGGGTTGCGTACAATGATCAGGGAATCACTGTGTCGGGCATGGGCTGCGATGCCAGGGACTTCAACAACGACGGCTGGGTCGATATCTACTACAGCAACCTGCAGACCCAGATCCACGCTCTCTTCCAGAACGAAGGCGGCCAGCTTTTCCAATACGTCTCGCCGGTATCGGGAGTCGAGCGTTTGAGCCGCCGGTTTTCCGGATGGAGCAATGCCTTCGTCGATTACAACAACGACGGATGGAAAGACCTCTACTCCTCCAACGGAGACGTTGATTACTTCCCGCCTAATGCCGCGCAGCATGACACGATGGCTGAAAACGTCAACGGAGAGGCCTTTGTCGACGTGTCGGACCAGCTCGGCCCAGATTTTCTTCGCATGGGTTTCCAGCGGGGCTCAGCGCTTGTAGACTTAAATGAAGATGGTTTTCTCGAC
This sequence comes from Acidobacteriota bacterium, assembly GCA_003819755.1. GTDB lineage: Bacteria > Acidobacteriota > UBA6911 > RPQK01 > RPQK01 > RPQK01. Next base: position 1,641 of record RPQK01000833.1, read on the forward strand.
CTGGTCGTGACCTCTCTCAATGAGAAACCTCGCATCCTGCTCAATTCAGGGGGTAACGGGAACCACTGGCTGATGATCGACCTGGTGGGGAGAAAGAGCAATCGGGACGCCATTGGGGCAGAAGTGAAGGTGACGACGGGCGGGACACGGACTCTTTACAACCATGTGAACCCGAGCGTCGGGTTCATGTCTTCGAGTGAGAAACGTCTACATTTCGGCCTGGGATCGGAGACCAAAATTAGGTCCGTGGAGGTTCGCTGGCCGAGTGGGCAAATCCAGAAGCTGACCGACGTTGTTGCCGACAAGGTTTTGAAGGTAGAGGAGCCGAGGTAGGGTCCCCTGGGAGCGCAGGCGTCTGGCCTGCTCACCCCCAGGGAAAACCAAGGGGGGATCTATGGAGACTGTGCGGGAGAGCGAGAACAAAGCGACCTTCGGGATTGCCGTGCCGCCCCGAGGACTGGCCATCTTCGCCCTGGTCGGACCTGCCTTCGTCTGGTGTGCAGAGTACATCGGTTCGGGTGAAGTGATCCTCTCGACCAGGAACGGTGCGGTATTCGGCACTTCCGTCGCCTGGGCCATCGTGATGGGGATCTTCCTGAAGTACTGGATCGGCATGAGCGGCGCACGATACACCGTCTGCACAGGCGAGGGCATGATGGACATGTTCGACCGCGTGCCTGGACCTCGTCACTGGGTGGTTTGGGTGGTTCTCGTCGCGCAGTTCCTGGGGGCCGTCATTTCGATCGGGTCCCTGGCGTCGGCGGCAGGAATTTTTGTCAATGCCCTTATTCCCATAAGCCCATACTTTGGCGGCTGGTTTGTCACTATTCTCGCCCTGGCGGTGGTGTGGTCGGGGATCTTCGAGCATTTGAAACTGGTTATGACGATTTGTGTCGCTCTCATCGTCATCGGCGTCATCTACGTGGCGATCACCGTATTCCCGGGCTTCACGGCCCTGTTCAGAGGCTTTTTCCCGCAGATGCCGCAGGTTCCCGCGTGGGCGCTCCAGACCGGCCATATTACGGCCAACCCCTGGCGGGAAGTCCTTCCCCTGCTCGGCTGGGCAGCCGGCGGCTTTGCCAGCCAGGTCTGGTACACCTACTGGGTCCTTGGGGCCGGTTACGGGGCGGCAGCGGGGCGTCGCCAAGGCCAGCCGGCCGATGTCGAAGCTCTGCGAAGACTGGACCGGGGCGCGGCGGAGAGAATCAAGGGGTGGTGCAAGGTCGTCTACACGGATGCCACGGTGGCGATGGTCATCGGCATTTTCGTTACGCTCAGTTTTCTGCTGGCCGGCGCCGGCGTCCTCGGGCCCCGAAAATTGGCGCCCGAGGGGGAACAGGTCGCTCTGACTCTGTCGACTCTCTTCTCGTCACGCTGGGGAGAAATTGGCGGGGTGCTGTTTCTGATATCGGGCGCCGCGGCGCTGATCAGCACCCAGATAGGCCAGTTGGCGGGCTGGCCGAGGCTTCTGGCCGATGCCTGCCGGATCTGCA
>RPQK01000834.1 GCA_003819755.1 Acidobacteriota bacterium
GCCGTCCACTTGGTATTGGTCGCGCTGGTGGCAGTGCCGGGGACGTCGAACCCCGGGACCGGGGAGCCGGCGGCAAAACCCGCGTACTCGAGGCGTTCGTTCTGGCTGCCCACGTAGGAAACGCCCGCCATGAGGTCACGCGTGAATTCCCGTTGGACCTCCACGTGCCATTGATGGGAGTAAGGGTCTTTTCGACCAGGGTTGCTGAAATAGGCCGAAGTGGGAGACCAGGGGTCGTCCCTGGGTTTGGACGCCGGCAGGTTGGCCAGTTCTTCCACCTTCATGAAAGTAGCAGTCGGGCTGATGGTTTGGTTGATACTGCCGGTGTCGAACCCGGAGACCTGCGGCCATCCCCAGGTCTCATACTGGTGTTGCGCATACTGACTGCGCGAGGGAAGCGCGTCAAACAACAGGGCGTAACCGGCGCGCATCGCGGTCTTCGGATCTATCTGCCAGGCGACGCCGAGGCGCGGGCCCCAGTTGTCCGTAATCGGGCCAAGGATGGACGAGCGCTCGCCAGTCAGTTTGATGAACTGATTGTTGGGGATTTGCGAAAGCTCCTTCGGCAGGCAGGGATAATCCCGGCCGTTACACACCGGCGGCAGGGCCTCAAGCGCGAGGAGCCACTCGCCGGTCTTCATGTCGGGACCGCTCTGGAGCGCCCGGGCATCACCGCTGGTCGCCCTGGTAATGTAGTCGTAGCGCAGGCCGAGAGTCAGCGCCAAATTGGGCGTCACCTTCCATTCATCCTGGAAATAGCCTGAGGCCGTACCGGTTCCGAAATCGATGAAACCCAGGTCGGTCACATACGCCCGCATCTGCCTCGGAAGCCCCAGCAGAGCTGCTGCTATGGGGTCGCCGGTCGTCGCCTGGGCATTCGGGTCCTTGGTCGGCGTCGAGTTGAACAGGATCTCGCCGAAATTGTTCTTCTGCAGTCGCGCGATGTGGATGAACTGAAACCCTCCCTTGAAGTTGTGATTTCCGCGCAGCCAGGTAAGGTCTGTTGCGAAATTCCAGTTCGGGTTGCCTCGAGGCCGAGGCCCCTGCTGGCCGAAACTGCCGCCGGACCAGGGCGCGTCGCCGACGTTGAAAATATATCCGGTGTACTTGTCAAGGGCCGGGAAGTTCTGCTGGCCCGCTGAGCCTGACGGGTGCTCAACCGGCGCGTCCTCAGTCGGTTGCGTCGCCTTGCCGCCGCGCACCTCCAGAATCAGGTTCGGCGAGAAGGAGTGGAGGAACCCGCCGCCGAAGGTGCGGTTGGTCGCATCCGGCGTGCTGAAGAGGACGTCACCCAACGGATTGAACGTCGTTATGCGCTGTTCGTTCCACCGGAAAAACGCGTTGTCGTTCTCGCTGAGATGGTGGTCGACTCTCACCTGCAGGGCGTTGGAGCCTTTCCGCCTTGCCCGGTTGATTCGCAGGTTGCTCTGATCGGCCTTACTGGCGGCGGCATTCGGCTTGGGCCAGTACGCTTTGAGGAAGCTCTGGGCCATCGGGGAGATCAGGTTGGCCGGGATCACGTTGTTCGGGAATTGATCACGGACCGTCTTGCCGCCTTCCGTACGTGTCGTGAACGGGTTGTAGATCTTTCGTTCAATCGACGCGTCGCAATCGGGACAGATCTTCTCACTTATTTGGGAGAAGTCTCCAGCCAATTCGGTTGCCGTTGGGACCAGCATCTTGACATTGATCTCATCGCGATACTGCCACCCGTCGTAGCCCGCAAAGAAGAAGGTTTTGTCCTTGAAAATGGGCCCACCTATGTTGCCGCCGTACTGGTTCTGCTTAAAGGGCAGCGGGTCTGGGAGGTCGCGGTGAGCTTGCGGGTTGCGGGCGTCGAAGTAATCGTTGCGCACGAACTCGAACGCCGAGCCGTGAAACCCATTGGTCCCCGATTTGGAGATCATGTTGACGACGCCGCCGGTCACTCCCCCGTACTCCGCCTTGTCGTTATGCGACTGGACCTTGAATTCCTGCAGGGAGTCGATATCCGGCAGGACGACGTACCCTCCGGCGCGGACGCTCGTGTTGATGATCCCGTCGACGAAGTAAACCTTTGATCGGTTTTGCTGGCCCTGTACCGAGGCGTTGAAGAGACTCGATCCGGGCAGCCCGGTCATTCCCTCCGCCGCTCCGAAGCTGACCTCGCCTGACGTTGTCCCCTGTGCCGTTGACACCGGGTTCACGCCGGGAGTCAGCATGAGCAGTTGGGTGAAATTTCGACCGTTTAGCGGCAGGTCCTTGATGACGTCTTCCTTGATCACGTTGCCCAGTTCGGCTGACGCGCTCTGAATCAACTCGGTGCCACCAATGATCTCGACGGTCTCGGCGACATCTCCAACCTGCAGGGTGACATTCTTCGTCACGGCCTCGTTGACTCCCACTTCAAAAGCGGGGAGAGCGCCGGTCTTGAATCCCACTAATGCAATGGACAGGGTGTAAGTGCCGGGACGGACGTTGACGATGCGGAAGAAGCCGCTGTCGTTCGAGACCGTCTCCATTTTGATGTTGGTTCCGACATTCGTGAGCGTGACCGCCGCACCGGGGATTACCCCCTTCGTCGCGTCTGAAACCGTTCCGTTGATGCTGCCAAAGGACGCTTGTGCCAGCGCGGGAACGCTCCCGACCAGCAGTAAAGCTGCAATTCCTAGCAAAATCGTAACTACCGAGGGTCGACTTCTCATGGGCTTTAGCCCTCCTTGTCTAAAGTTGCACGATCCTTTGGAGCGCAGGCATCGTGCCTGCTTGTCGAGCCAGGACAATCGATTGTGCTAGCTGTAACAAGCAGGCATCTTGCCGCTCCCAGGCTTAGAAGCTGATCCGTAGCGACCCCTGCATAACGCGGGCGTTGGTCGCGCCGTTGATCTGACCAAAGGTCTTGCTGGTCTGCTGGCCGAAGGTCGCCGAATTGGGCGTGTTGTCAAACCTTGCGGCCGTATCGACGCTGTCAAACTGGGTGTGATTGAAGGCGTTGTACATCTCCCAGCGGAACTGCATTTTGACACCCTCGGTCACCGGGATGTTCTTGACGAAGCTCAGGTCCCAGTTGTTGATACCGGGGCCTCTGAAAGCATAGCGCCTGACGGCGGCGCCGCTACCGATCTCACCCGGAGTCGTCGCATTGCCGGCC
>RPQK01000835.1 GCA_003819755.1 Acidobacteriota bacterium
CGCGTCTGGCCGCGCCTCACTCTGAACCTGGGTCTCCGGTACGATCTGGAGCCGCTAGGCGTGCATCCCAACGATTATCTGATTGCCTATGTCCCGGGAAAGAAGTCGACGTGCTCACCTAACGCGCCGACGGGGATCGTGTTTCCCTGCGATGAAGGGATACCGCGAGCCGGGGCTCGCAACGACTACAACAATTTCGCGCCTCGCGTCGGTTTTGCCTACGACATGTTTGGCGACGGACGAACCGTGGTACGAGGCGGGTACGGCATGGCGTATCAGGTCACGATCAACAACGTCACGCAGGAGCAGCAGGTTTCGCTGCCGTTCTTCGTTCGAGAAACCCTTCGCAACATCAACGCGACCGGCCCTTCGTCGATTAATCTCTCCGATCCCTGGAAGCAGCGCGGCGGGTCGCCGTATCCGCTCAACTTCGATCCTCAGAATCTTACCTTCCTCTCCGCAGGCGCCTACTCTTTCCAGAAGTTCGACATGAGGACCGGATACTTCCATCAGTACAATCTGTCTGTCCAGCGGCAGCTGGGCACGACCTGGATGGCGGAGTTGGCGTACGTCGGCAATGTGGGACGAAAGCTGACGACCCAGCGGGACATCAACGCCCCGGTGCTGAAAGCCGGAGCGACCAGCGCGAACGTTGATGCGAGAAGGCCGCTGAATCCTCCATTTTTGAAGATGCGAGCCACGGAAGACCTGGCCGAGTCATCCTACAATTCGTTCCAGGCCCGGGTGGAGAAGCGATTCGGCACGAGCATGGGCCTGATGGGCTCGTACACTTTTGGAAAAGCCATCGATTTTGCGAGCTGGCACGATTCCGAGAGCCGGTGGCTGGATCCCGACAACGTCGCGCTGAACAAGGCTATCTCCGATTTCGACCGGCGCCATAGCGCGGTGCTGTCCTGGCTGTGGACGCTGCCGCAGCCGCAGTCTCGTTTTGCCCGCGCTTTCCTGGGAGGGTGGTCAGTCAACGGAATCGCTTCCTACTACACGGGCAGGCCAGTGGGCGGCGGCACCAGTTCAAACGGGATTCAAGTGGGCAGGGACAACGACTATGACGGCCAGGTCAACAACGACCGGCCCAATCTGGTTGGAGACCCGATTCTTGCCAAGAAGCCGTCACCGGACGAAGCGAAGGCGGGCAGCACCTGGTTCAACACCGCGGCGCTTCAGGCGAATCCACCGGGCACCCGCGGCAATAATGGTCGAAACACCATCACCGGTCCGTCGGGTAAGAACATCGATATCGGGCTGTTCCGCAGCTTCAACATTCGCGAGAACCACAAGGTCGAGCTGAGAGGCGAGTTCTTCAACGTCTTCAACTGGGTGAACCTCGGGTCCCCGATTTTCACGATGTCGGACGCGAATTTCGGCAAGATCCAGACGGCCAACCCGCCACGGATCGTGCAGCTGGGGGTGAGGTACAGCTTCTAGCGGACTCAGTCGTAGAGAGGCTCGCGAGCGAAGCGAGCCTTCGGAGTGCGCAAATGCATGCCTTGAAATAGGGGGACAGTCGACTCAATTGCCCTTTCGCGGCGTTCGAAAAGGCATTGGGCAGACTGTCCCCCTTTTCACCCTTTTTCCCTCCGAAGCACCAAAGCGTGGATGTGGATGATGCAGACTCTTTAATATTGGGCCGGACTCTCAATCTTCAAAATGTCATTGTTTCGCGCAGAAGGGAATGAAAAACAAGGAACCGAAAGAAAAAGACAGTTGTGACCGCCGCCGACCCGGGATAGTATTTTGTTTCCAACCGAGTTGGTGGGATAGCGTGGGCCGCAGAAAAGACAGGAGGACGCCATGACGATCTCGGGAAAAGCTCCGAACCTCCGGCGACTGATGTCCGAGAGAGATCTGCTTGTCGGAGTGGGAGCGCGCGACGCCCTGGACGCGAGAATCATCCAGTGCGCCGAGTTCGACTTTATCTGGTCCAGCAGTCTGGGAGTCTCCGCCTCCTATGCAGTCCCCGATGCAAGCCTGATCTCGATGAGCCAATACCTCGAAGCGGCACGATCCATGAATGAAGTGGTGGATATTCCGATCGTGGTAGACGCCGATACCGGATACGGCAATGCGAACAACGTCATTTACGCCGTCAAGCTCTTCGAGGAAGCCGGGATAGCCGGGATGAGCATTGAGGACAAGAAGTTTCCAAAAGACAATAGTTTACTGGCGGGCGGGCGACAGGAACTGGCTGCAGTTGACGAGTTTGCCGGAAAAATCAGGGCCGCCAAGGATACGCAGAAGAGCCCGGATTTCCTGGTGATCGCTCGCGTGGAAGCGCTCATCGCTGGCTGGGGAATGGGCGAGGCGCTGAGCAGGGCCGCACGGTATGTCGAGGCAGGCGCCGACTGCATTTTGATCCACTCCAAGTCCCAGTCTTCAGACGAGATCGTCGAGTTTGTCAAGGCGTGGGACTGTAAGACGCCTCTCGTCCTTGTTCCCACGACCTACCCCGATCTGACCGAAGAGAAAATCCTGTCGCTGGGCAAGGTCCGAATGGTCATCTATGCCAACCAGGTCTTTCGGGCAGCTGTGAAAGCGGAGGAGGAGATCCTGATGGAGATCAAAAAGGCCCGGGGGACCCATACCGTGGCTGACAGGATGGCGCCGGTGAAGCATCTCTTCGAGTTACAGGGTGTTCCCAAGATGAAGGAACAGGAGAAAAAGTACCTCTGAGAGCCGCGGCGCCTGGGACTTTCGGGGCCAATCAACCCTTCAGGGAGGGACGTCCTCTTTCGGAGGAGAAAGCGATTCGGGGCCGTCATGAAGTTTGGGTTCATCGGGTTCGGCGAGGTAGGCCAGGTTTTTTCACGAGCATTGCGGGAAAAAGGCGGCGAGATTCTCATCTATGACATCCTGCTCGACCATCCCCTGCGTGCACCCCTTCTGCAAGAGAGGATCCGCCAGGCGGGAGCCGTCGCGGGAAGTCTTTCTGAGGTCGTAAGCCGGAGCGATTACCTGTTCTCTGTCGTGACAACCGAAGTAGCCAAAGCTGCGGCGGAATTATGCTCCGAACACTTGAAACCAGGCCAATTCTACGTTGATCTCAACTCCACTTCACCGACGGTAAAGGTGAATATCGGCCGCATTATAGAGGATCGAGGCGCCGACTTC
>RPQK01000836.1 GCA_003819755.1 Acidobacteriota bacterium
CCCCTGCCGGGGTGCGTTCTTGCTTCTGCGTCGTTTTCCGGGGGTGTCGCCTGGAAAACGGCTCCACCCCCGGCTACTCTCCCCTCACACCTCCGGCGTGAGGAAGTAGCCAGGCCCTAAAGTCAGGGCATGACCCTGTACTTTCTTACGTATCTCAGAACCAGCGTGTCTTGATGGCAACCAGAGAGTCCCGAAGGGACAAAGGCCGCGTAGCCCCGGGTTCCCTCACCCCGCGCCTCTGGAGCGCCTATAGTGGCACAATTGCGGGCGCTCCAGAGGCGCGGGGTTTCGATACAGCGCACAGCGCAAAAAACGCGCTGCTCAACCGCCGCTGGCTAACGGGCTTCAGAGGCCGATCGGGCTGCGCCGGTTTTCCGGGGTGCTCACCAGGAACTTGGGAGGCTTCAGTGCTGGAATCTCAAAGAGTTTTTCCAGCACCAGCATTCCTGCTCCCAGAACGCCGGCCTGTGGTCCGAGTTTACCGAACCGGAATTGAAGATTCTTCGTGTTATGGGGCAGGGCCTGCCTCTTCACGATTCGGGACATCTGCTCCAGGAGTCGTTCGCCCGCCAATTCCAGGAGGCCGCCAAATACGACAACGGACGGGTTGAAAAGATTGACGAGGTTGGCGATGCCGAGACCCAGGTGATTCCCCATGTCTTCGACCAGGGAGCTGCACATGCGGTCTCCGCGTCGTGCCGCCTCGAGCACGTGGGCGCCGGTGATGAACTCCGGCCGGCCGGCGATGGTGAGAACTTCCGAGGTTCCGCCCTCCAGGACGCCCTTTCGCGCCTTGTTTGCCAAAGCGGCGGCCGACGTCATAGCCTCCAGGCAGCCGAAACTCCCGCACTTGCAGGCGGGGCCGTTTTCGACGACGTGGGTGTGCCCGAACTCTCCCGCGCTTTCGTTCGAACCACGGAGGATTGATCCTCCGGTGATGACCCCGGCCCCCACGCCGGTCCGGTAGTCGATATACACCATGTCGTCGGTCTTTTCGCCCGCTCCCAACATTCTCTCGGCTATCGTCATCGCTCTCGTGTTGCTCTCTAGAAGGAAGGGGACTTTGAACTCCTCTTCGAAAATCTGCTGAAGCGGGATGTTCCTCCAGAATTCCATCTGGGATGAGGTGATGGTGACGCCTTTTTCGGTGTCGACGAGTCCCGGGTCAGCGACTGCAATCCCCAGAGGGGTCTGACCGGCCGACGAGGCTCGTTCGATGGCCTGCCGCGCGCAGGACAGCAGTTGTCGAATCAAGCCGTCCGCACCCTCGGACAGGTTGGTTGGTTCCGACACGGCGGCGATGATCTGCGGCCTGAGGTCCAGAGAAGCCGCCATAAGCGTGGAGACATCCCACTCGACTCCGACGACAAAACCGAGTCCCTCGTTAATTCTGAGCAGCGTCTGTTTGCGCCCGAGCGGATTGTTGGAGGGGCCGGCCTCCTGCAGCTTGCCCTCCTCAAGAAGCTCTCGGACCAAAAGCGAAATGCCGCTCGGGCGGAATTGGGTCAATCCATGAACATCGACGCGGGATAGTGGCCCGAACCGGCGAACAACCGCCATAATAGCGGCTTTGTCCCTTTCTTTCTGGCTCGAAACGTGTCTCATCTGGTTATACCTGACAGAATGGAAGAGAAGTTTATCATTCCCCTCTCCTGTTGGCTTACTCTAGACGGCATAAGCAGTTTGTGTCAATACTACAAATAAAGAGGAGATAATTCCTACCAGGATGCCCCCTTCCTGACATAACAGTTATTTTCCCTTGACAATGTCCGGCAGGGAGAGCTAGCTTCGGATCGCTAAAGCCGGAAAAGGTGGGCACCGGAGGAGGGCGTCCGTCTTGTCACTCACCCGCCGTGAATTTGTAGCAATTCTGCAAGGATTGACGGGTCTTCCACTTCGGACGCGACAGCCCGACCGTTACGATTCTGTTCCAATGTCGCGAGGCGAGCGCCGTAAAGACAAGCGGCCCAACCTGGTCCTGATCCTGGCCGATGACTTGGGTTTTTCGGACATCGGCTGTTACGGTTCCGAGATCGATACCCCGAACCTCGATCGTCTGGCTGCACAGGGCCTGCGTTTCACGCAGTTCTACAGCTGCGGTCGGTGCTGTCCCAGCCGTGCTTCGATCCTCACCGGCCTTTACCCCCACCAGACGGGCATCGGCTACATGAACGGCAATCATGGAATGCCCGGTTACACGGGCGACTTGAACGATCGATGCGTGACTATCGCCGAAGCCCTCCGTGCGGCTGGATACCAGACGTGGATTTCCGGCAAGTGGCACGTGACGCCGGTCAATCCTTTGCGTCACAACTGGCCCTTGCAACGCGGCTTCGACCGGTTCTACGGAACAATTCACGGGGCGGGTAGCTACTACGATCCAGTCACGCTGGCGCACGGCAACGAGTACATCCAGACGGAAGGCCCGGACTTCTACTATACGGAGGCGATAACCGACAACGCGTGCCGCTTTCTGAAGGAAGGAAAGTCCGAGGATCCCTTCTTCCTTTACCTCTCCTACACGGCGCCCCATTGGCCTCTTCATGCCCGGCCGGAGGACATCGCCCGCTGCCGGGACCGCTACCTGTCGGGATGGGACGACCTCAGGAAGCGACGCTATCAGCGCCAGGTCGAAATCGGGCTGCTGGAGCCGGGGTGGCCTCTTAGTACAAGGGAGCGCGGCGTGCCGGCCTGGGAGGAAGTGAAAGACCGGGAATGGCAGGCACTGCGCATGGCGGTTTATGCCGCGCAGGTGGAGTCGATGGATCGGGGTATTGGCCGGGTCATTTCATGTCTTGAAGACTCCGCGCGGCTGAACGACACCCTGATCCTGTTTGCCTCCGATAACGGCGGGTGCGCAGAGGAAATGAACCCGAGACTTCGCGGCATGCATGTCCCGGAGAAAACGCGACAGGGTCTTCCCGTGCGTTTTGGAAACGACCCTTCGATTCTCCCGGGTCCAGAGGATACCTATGCGAGTTACGGCGTGCCCTGGGCCAACCTCAGTAACACGCCTTTTCGTTTGTTTAAGCAATACGCGCATGAAGGAGGCATTGCGTCTCCGCTGATCGCGCACTGGCCGTCAGGCATCGCCTCGAGAGGCGGCCTCTGCCGGCAG
>RPQK01000837.1 GCA_003819755.1 Acidobacteriota bacterium
CTCGATTCCCTGTGCCTCTCGGGCCGGTTTGCCTGGGGCAGAGTGACCACCCCGGCTGGCTCGGAAGATGAGACGGAATCGGAGCCGAGAACCCGATCTCAAATCAGACCAACCCGGATCGCTCCCGTCGCCTTCTTTAAACGGGACGACATGCACCACTTCTTGAGCCTGAGCAGCGGGGATGCGACTGATGCCACAGAATCAAGGCTCTCCCACCCGGCTCGAGAGGTTTTGGAGCAGTTGAGGAAGTGGGGCGCCTGCTTTGTCACCGACCTGACACAGCTAACCGGCCGGCTGAGGGTGGAAGTGGAGGAAGGACTGTGGGAACTGGTTGCCGGCGGACTGGTCACAGCCGATGGGTTTGACAATCTGCGATCACTGATTGATCCCAAACGTCGGCGCGGACAGCCTCGCTTTGCGAGAAAGAAATTCAGGCTTCAGGGGGCCGGCGGCCTCGGTCGGTGGACACTGCTGCGGAGGCCTTACCCGGGGACTCCGGACCAGGTTGGAACCAAAGAGCGGGAGGTCATAGCCGGTCAGCTTCTGGCCCGGTGGGGGATCGTTTTCCGGGATCTTCTGGCGCGCGAGAACGTCCCGGTTCCCTGGCGCGACCTGCTGCAGGTCTACCGGCGGCTGGAGGCGCGCGGGGAAATTCGAGGCGGCCGGTTTGTTTCGGGTTTCATCGGCGAGCAGTTCGCCCTGCCGCCGGCGGTTGACGCCATGCGCGCCATTCGACGGGATGCCCCCCGCGGAGAGACGGTAAGACTATCGGCTGCGGATCCTTTGAACCTGGTCGGGATTATCGTCCCGGGCGGCCGGATCCGGCCGCATCCGGCGACTTTCATTGAATATCGAGATGGCGTGCCGATGGAGGAAGCGGTCAGCGCGTAAAACCGCTGACAGCTGACGGCTGACAGCTGACGACCCTCCACCATCACCAAGCGATAAGACCAATCAGTTGTGAGCCGTCAGCCGTCAGCGGTCAGCGGTTTTAGCTCTTTGGCACGCTCAGGTAGCCGATCACGTGCTTCTTGTCGAGCTTCGTCACGGTAAGTTCGTAAGGTTTCTGCAGACCCTGCACGTAGAAGTAAATCGGCTCGTTCACAAGCTGGTTATCCTTCTTCAGGCGCTTGTCCCCGGCAAAGATTTCCATGTCGTAACGGCTCTTGGAGAGATCGACGTCCTTCAACCTCAGGGACACATTGAACACCTTCATGATTCCGGTCTTTTCCGTCAGCTCGAAGTTGTAGACGTCACGTGACAGCGTGTATTTGACGTCGGAGATCTGCTTGGCGTTCGCGTCTGTGGCCTCGCGGACGGAGGCAACCGCAGTCTTGGTCGACTCAATGTCTCCAGAGTTACGGGCGGTGACGTCACGCAGGTCCGAAATGTTCGAGTTGGCCTGGCTGACCTGCTTCTTGATCTCGCCCGTTTCACTCTTCAGATCGTTAACTTCCGTCCGGTCAGCCTTCTGCTGCCCGACGGCCGCCAATTCTTCGGACTGCCTTTCCTGCCCGGACTTCAGTTCACTGTAGAGGGACTTGTATTGATTGGCCTGCGCCCCGAGCTGCCTCTTCTGCACGCCAACCTGGGCTTGGCTCTCGGACAACCCCTGCTCCAGCGTACCGATCTTGTTCTGCGACTGGCGCAGTTCGTCAGTGACACTCGTGATTTGCTGTTGGCTGGCAGTGAGGGAGGAATTCAGCTTCTCGATCCGGGAATTCGCCTCCACCATGTAGTACACCAGTGCCGCCGCGCCCATGAGCACCAGGACGGCCACGAACCATATCCATACCGGGGCCTTTCGCCCTCGCTCCTCGGGTTTCTCGACCGCCTGCTTGTCAGTTACCGTTTCCACCTTATGACGCTTTTTTACAGTGGAAAATAAAGGATCCTCAAAATCGTTGAGTTGTCCTGTCATCTTCATAACAAGTCCTCCGCGCCGGGCCAGGCGCCCTGACTCTCTGCTGCCCTGTTCATATAGAGAGACCGCTTTGGCAAAGGTTTCAACTGCCCCTGAGAAGGTGTCAGAAAATCGAAGTTGGCCGCAACCGTAGGTCCCATCTCCAGATGGGACTTTGCCATCGCACCTTACACATCAACCTTCCTCCAGATTTCGGATGGACGGTACAGGAACAATCGCAAGGTCCCATCTGGAGATGGGACCTACGGTTGCGGCCAACTTCGATTTTCTGACACCTTCTCACCCTTACACCCTTCTGGTATAGTGCCGTGAACAAGGAACTTGGGCGAGGAAAGCGAAGGCGAATCATGAAGGAAACTCCGCTAAACAAGGCGCACAGGGAACTCGGAGCACGGATGGTGGAATTCGCCGGCTGGGACATGCCGGTGCAGTACGAAAGCGCGCTGCAGGAGCACATTGCGGTTCGGACGGCAGTCGGCCTTTTCGACGTCAGCCACATGGGACGGGTGCGGATCAAAGGCACAGACTCGCTGGCCTTGGTTCAGCGTGTCAGCTGCAACGACGCCGCCCGTTTGTCGGATGGGCAGGCCCAGTATTCGGGTTTGCTCAACTCCTCCGGCGGTTTTATTGACGACATCATCGTTCACCGGGTAGCCGCCGACCACTACCTGATCTGCGTGAACGCGTCCGGGCGGGAAAAGGACCTGAACTGGTTCCTGGAAAACCGGTCCCGGAACGTTGACATCATCGACGAGAGCGACGCGACAGCCCAGATCGCCGTCCAGGGACCGAAATCCGTCGAGATCCTCCAGCCTCTGACCAGCACACCGTTGAGCGAGATCAAGTACTACTGGTTTCGAGCAGGGGAAATTGCCGGTTTTAAGGGCCTGATTGCGAGCACCGGATATACGGGGGAAAAGGGTTTCGAATTGTACGTGCCGGCGGAAGCAGCCGAGACGATCTGGAACCGGCTATTGGAGACCGGTCGGGCTGCCGGGGTCCGTCCGGCGGGGTTGGCCGCCCGCAACACGCTGCGCCTGGAAGCGAGCATGCCTCTTTACGGAAATGACATCGACACCACGACGACCCCGTTTGAAGCCGGCTTGGACTGGATCGTGAAGCCAGGCAAAGCCGATTTCGTGGGAAAGCCGGCCCTGGACCGCCAAAAGCAGACCGGACTTCGACGCAAAC
>RPQK01000838.1 GCA_003819755.1 Acidobacteriota bacterium
CCTTTGCCCCTTTGCCCCTTTGATCCTTTGCCCCTTTGCCCCTTTGATCCTTTGCCCCTTTGCCCCTTTGATCCTTTGCCCCTTTGCCCCTTTGCCCCTTTGATCCCAGTTGCCCGTCAGAGTTCTTTGACACCCGAGCCGAAGAAGAGGAAGGCGAGCGCTGATACGGTGAGGACGCCGCCGAGGAGCATCAGGGTCAGGGCGGGCGAGAACTGCGAAGCGAGGAAGCCGGCGACAAGATTGCCGATGGGCATGCCGCCGCGAAAGGCGAGCATGAAGATGCTCATGACCCGGCCCCGCATTTCCTCTGTCGTAGCCAGCTGCACAAGCGATGTGATCGAGGCGAACAGGACCATCAGGCAGACGCCCGCACAGAAGAGGATGAGATAGCTGAGAATGAGATTGCGCGAGAGGGCGAACATGACCAGGAACGACGCGAAGATCAGCTGGACTCGGAGCGTGAGGTAGCCGCGTCGGGCAAGCCCCGCGAAAGCCGCGTAAAGCAAAGCGCCGGTTACCGCCCCGGCTCCCGACACCGCCATCATTTTCGAATAGCCAGCCGCGCCGGTATGGAAGATGTCCTTGGCAAAGACCGGCAGGAGCGTTACCAGGGGAATACCGCAAAAGGCCGTAATGAAGCCAAGGACGCTCAACTGCCACAGAGCGCCCTTTGACTTGACGAAGCTGAAACCTTTTCGCATCCCGCTCCAAACCGAATCGGTGGTCGGAACTGGACGAAAAGAGGAGTGGATCAGGTACAGGCTGACAATGACGGCCAGAAAGGAAATGCCGTTGAAAGCGAAACACAGTGTGGCGCCAAACGCTGCGAAGGTCGCCCCAGCCAGGAGCGGACCAAGAACCCTGGCCAGATTGAACTGAATCGAGTTCAGTGCGATGGCGTTCGCGAGCGCCTCCCGCTCTACCAGGTTGGGTATCAGGGCCTGGTAGGCTGGTCCTCCAAAAGAGCGTGCTGTTCCGACGATGAAAACCAAGATCAGAAGGTGAGGGATCCGGACCAACCCAAAGTAAACCAGAAACGTCAGAATGAATGCGCACGTCATCTGGACGTATTGAGAGCCCAGCAGCATTTTCCGCCGCTCAACCCGGTCGGCCACCACGCCGCCGAGCAGAGAAAAGAGGATCATGGGCATCTCGCCCAGGAAGCCGGTCAAACCCAAGTAGAAAGCCGAGCCCGTCATGCTGAGAACGAGCCAGGACTCCGCGACCATCTGCATCCAAGTCCCGGTCGTAGAGGTGAAGGCGCCCAGCCACATGATCCGGAAGTCGCGATAGCGAAAGGCATGAAAGGTTCGGGCAAGCAGACGCAACGCCGGACGAGCCGCCGTCGAGGCCCCCCTTGCATCAGGCAGTGCGTCGTCCGGATCAGCCATGGCCGTCTATTATGCCAGACTGCCCAGCGGTGTTAACTTCCTCGCACTGATTTCGGAAACGGGGGGACTTCGGCTACAATTACCGGATGCGGCGCGCTGCTTTACTGCTGATCATCCTGACGGCCTTTCGGATAGCGAGGGCTGAGCAGGAGGTGATTCCGCGGCCGGAGAATCCGGATCGCCAGAGGCGACAACTGACCGAGTGGAGGACCATACCCGTCGAAGAGGGAAAGACCGTCAAGGTCAAGCCGGTTCCCGAAGTCACGCTTACCTTTCCCGAAGTCCTCAAGAAAGGCGCGATTACGTTCCGCCTCCTCTTTGAGGGGCCGAAGGGCAACGCAGGTTACCTGGTCGGTTCTCCTCCAGTGTTTCTGGAAATGGCGGGTGGGCTGGAATATCAGGGACCCGTTGAAATCTGCATTAATTTTGCTCCGCAGCTTTTCCCCGACGGCGGCACCGATCTTCGTGTGCTGAGGAGGCAAGACAAATCCTGGGTCGACGAAACGCGTACGCTCGACCGTGAGAAGAATGTTGTCTGTGCGCAGGTGCCGAAGCTCGGATTGATTCTTCTGGCAGTTCGCAGTGTGACGGGGCTGTACGATGACCTGGCCGCAACCATGCGCCTGATTCCGAGCGAAGAATTGCAGCAGGACCTCGCCGACCCGGTACTGAAAAGCCGGGAGGCGGCTCTTAAGGGCGAACGGCCGCTCTTTGAGCAGCAGCTGAAAGGCATCAAGGAACAGGTTGCCGGAGCCGGAGCGGATAAACTCCCGCCGCAAGTTCGGGACTGGATCACGTATTTCCTGAATCGGCTCGATGCCCGAGTGACCGACAAGCCGGCCAGAAACTGAGGCCAGACCAGTGAATTGACGATTGACGATTGACCATTGCGGAGATCGTTCGGTTTCCGCAATCGTCAAGGGTAAATCGTAAATTCGTTTCTTCACTGTTGAGATATGGCCGCTCCTATCGCGGTCAGCCTCTCAGCCACGGCCTCATAGCCCCTTAGGATCACTTCGCCGTGCTCGATCGTCGTATTACCTTCGGCACACAGCCCGGCGACCACAAGGGCCATGCCGGCCCGGATGTCCGGCGATTCCAGCCGAATTCCTCTCAACCGGTGCGGGCCCTCGACCAAAACGCGGTGGGGGTCGCAGATGGTTATCCGAGCGCCCATCCTGGTCAGCTTATCGACGAAAAACATCCGGGCTTCGTACATCCAGTCATGGATCAAGCAGGTGCCCGTTCCCTGGGTCGCAAGCACGATGACCATGCTGACAAGATCAGTTGGGAAAGAAGGCCACGGACCAGCGGTAATCAGGTTCGGATTCGTGACCAACCCTCCCGCTACCTGGAGAATTTCCTCGCTTTGCCGTTCGAACTCGATCCCGAACCGCGAGAGCGTCTTCTGGAAGCCGATCAGGTCCAGCTCCCGGATCCCATGCAGGCGAACGGTGCCACCGGTTACGGCAGTGGCAATTGCTATCGTTCCGGCATCGATGAAATCCGGGGGGATTTCAAACTCGACGGGCGCGTCCTGGGGCTGAATACCCCGCGTGACACGGAAGTAGAGGGGATGGGTTTCAATTTCGCACCCGAGCAGCCTGAGGAAGTCGATCAGGGCCACCACGTGGGGCTCGCGAGCGGGGTTGCCGATCAGGCCCTCCCCGAGTCCGGCGAACAGGATCAGCGCATTTTCCGTGGCGGTCACCGAGCTTTC
>RPQK01000839.1 GCA_003819755.1 Acidobacteriota bacterium
AGCCGATTCGTTGATGTTACCGGCCCGGACGACGATGGCCACTGTGACTTTCGGCAGGACACCGTAAGGGACGAGTGTAGCCGACAAGCCATTGTCGAGCTTGATGACCGATTTTTCCGGGAGCCGGAAGTCACGCGGTTTTCCTCCTTCCGGCGGCAATTCCTTGTCCGCCGCCTGGCTGGAGCCCCAGACAAAGCACAATAGAAAAGCGACAAGTAGGTTCCTGGTCGACATGATTCCTCCTGATCCTCTAGGACCCAGCTTTGGGTTCAATCGTCAAAACAGTCCGGTTGGTGGGCTGGAGATACTCTTGAGCGGCCTTCTGGAGGGACTCGGGAGTCAGCTTCCGGAATTCCGCCTCCAGCCGATTGATTCTTGACGGATCGTCGTCGAACAGGGCAAGACTGGCGAGCAAGTCCGCACGTCCAAACCCGTAGTAATCGGACAGCGTGTCGTAAAAGGCGGAGCGCCATTTGACGAGAGCCCGTTGGAGCTCAGGTGCCGAAATCGGCTTGGAGCGAATGCCTTCAATGACTTCGTCTGCGGCTGCCATGATGACGTCGGGCTTCACCGCCTGGTCGTGGTACAGGTACGCCATCCAAAGCATCGGTCCGTTGTAGTTGAACATGTTCCCGAGCAGGTTTATCCCTCCCTCGACCGTTGCCGTGTACCCTTTCGTCTTGACGAGGTGCTGGCGCAGGCGGCTGTCGTCGCCCTGGAGCAGGATCTGATCGAGCAGGCCCATGGCGTAGTAGTCCACGGTGTTGCGCTCCGGCATGTGATATGCGAACGCAAGCGCCGGACGATTGGCCAGCGGGTCGGGCTTGGAGACCTTCTTCTCTTTATCCTGTCGCGGTTCGGTCAGGTCCACATCCGCCGGCTGTTCTGCCGCCGGGATGCCTTCGAAGTACTTTCGCACCAGGCGCAGCGCTTCCGCCGGCTGGAAGTCCCCGACCACCACGAGGGCTGCGTTGTTGGGCGCATAGTATGTTGCGAAGAACTTCTTCACGTCCTCGAGGTTCGCCGCATCCAAGTCCTTGAGGTCCCCGTAGAAATTGTGGGCATTGTACCAGTTGGTGTTCGCAAACTGGGGCATGTCCAGCCATAGGAATCCGCCATAGGGCTGGTTAAGGACGTTGACCTTGACCTCGTTCTTCACAACTTCCTGCTGGTTGGTCAGGTTCTCCTGGGTGATCGCCAATCCCTTCATTCGGTCCGCTTCTGCCCAAAGCGCGGTTTCCAGCTTGTGAGCAGGAACAATCTCGAAGTAATTGGTGAAGTCGAACCGGGTGGAGCCGTTCAGAACGCCGCCGTTCTGCTGGACCAGACGAATGAACTCCATTTTGCCCAGGTTCTGAGATCCCTGGAACATCATGTGCTCGAACAGATGCGCGAAGCCGGTTCGGTTCTTGGGCTCGATTCGAAACCCGATGTTGTAGTAGACGCCAACAACCGCCGTCGGCGCCGTGTTGTCAGGGGACAGGACGACCTTCAAGCCGTTCTGAAGCTTGTGGTACTGGACGGGAATCTGAAAACTAGCGCCCAGCCCCCAGCCGACTGACAACCAGCCGACGGCGGCCAGGAACGCCGAAAGACGCTTGATGCTCATGTTACCTCCGTGAGGAAACTGCATACTGCGCACTGCATACTGCGCGCTGCATACTGGAGACGGTTCGCTGCCAGTTGCGTTATTGCAGAAGATGACGAGTCAAAGCGCTGAAGGGATTCTGATGTTTTGGTGAAGGAGTGCCGAGGTAAGCAGCTGACCAGCTGACCATCGCGTGCCTGGTTCTCAGTAGGTCCGACTTCCAGGTCGGACAAGGCAGCTTTGTACGTACTTCTGATCCTGCAAGCCGGCCAGGCGCGTGAGCGCAGGGTCGCCGGTTAGCCGGTTAGCCCGTCAGCCGGTCAGCCGGGTCTTTACCAGCTGATGTTCATGGCCGCGAGGAACTCCCGGTCGGCCGGGGTCAGCGGCTTGGTCGGCGCGACGCGACGGATGAGCCCCCACTCTACCGTGATGCCGAAAGAATGGAGAACGCGCGCCTCATCCTCGCTCCCTTGAGGAGTCGCGGCGATCGCCCGGGCGAGCGCCACGAAGTTGTGGAGCTCGGGGATCACGTACTCCTCGAGGAAGAACTTGCACCGACGTACGGCGACTTCAGGCAGGTTCGCTTTCTCTACCACTCGAACCAGGTTGGTGGCATGGTCAAGTTGGTTCAGAAGCTCAGGAGCCGGGAACACGTACTTCGGAGGCGTTAGCCCCTGTTCCCTGCAAATCCTTGATACCATTTGACGTTCGGCTTTGAATTCTGGAAATTGGATGCAAATCGGCACAATACCCCCCGCAAACCGGCAAGAGGGTACTTGCGCACGACTGCAAAATGTGTGATCGAAATTACATCCTTGCCCGGGAACTAAAGCTCTTTGATCCAGATGTTGCGAAACTGCACGAGCGAGGGCGGGCCGTTCCAGACACCGTCTTTTTTGCTCCCGTGATGCTGGAGTCCGATCGGGCCGCGCTTTGGAACGTCAGGCAGTTGAGCATTCTGCAAAACCTGCTTTCCGTTCAAGACCACGCTGAGACGGTCGCCCCTGAGCGTGATTTCAAAGCTGTTCCATTCGCCGATATTCTTGTCCGCAAGGAGTTTGGGCGTCACGCCTGCACGAACCTCCGGTGACATCTTCTTGTCCATCCGGTATCCGTAGACCTCTCCCGAACCGACCGGCCAGCACCAGATGTTGACCTGCGATTTCGGAAAGCCGCGAAGCAGGATGCCGGAGTCGGAGTCCGGGACGACCATGGTGATCTCTTTGCCGTTCTCGTCGAGCTTGTGGTTGCCGGTCGGAAGGATGATGGGGACGCCGGGGTTCTTGTAAGGTGTTTCCTTGATGCGCCACTCGACCCGCATGACGAAATCGCCATACTCTTTGGCCGTCCACAGGTCCTTGCTCTCCTTCGCCTCGCTCATCGCATCGTAGTCGATAACGCCGTTGACGATCTTCCAGTGTCCGTTGTCGCCTTCCGGCACTTTCCAGCCCTGGAAGTCCTTCCCATTGAACAGTGAAACGAAACCGGCGGGGGCCGTTTGGGTCCCTTGGC
>RPQK01000840.1 GCA_003819755.1 Acidobacteriota bacterium
ATCATTTCTTCCTCACTTCGACATTCGACATTCGATATTCGATATTCGACATTCTGTCTTTCTTCTTCATCGGGCAGGCTTTTGGTTGCGGCTACGCCGCGCCGTGTAATTCGTGGATAAGAAATTACTTGGTCGGTACGAACGTTCACCCCTTCCGATTTCCGTTCCCATTCTTCTCCTCGGCCTCGGCCGGCTGGATTATCTCTTCAAACCATTTGGACGTGTGCGACCGGACCATCTGATGCAGGTAGATCCTCGATATGAAGGGCGCAGGATAATGGATCGAATTTAGGTAGAGATTGATAAGAGCGTTTGAATACTTATCGAGATAGATGTTGTCGATCTGCGTTGGGTCGCCGAGCACGATCAGCTTGGTATCTTCCCCTAACCTTGTCCCCATGGTTCGCATTTGAAAAGGGTTGGCGTTCTGCGCCTCGTCGAAGATGACAATCGAGCTGGAAAGATCAGCGCCGCGCACGTCCGCGAGGTTGATGAGCTCGATCACTCCGGATTCCAGCAGTTTGTGATACCCAGCCTCCGGCTCCGGAGCGTCGTCATTGGTGAAGTGACGCAGTTTCTCGATAAACGGCCGCATTTTGGGAATGAGCTTTCGCTTGACGGACCCCGGAAGGAAGCCGATATCCTCGCCCAGACGGCTCTTGGTAATGACCGGTTTCACCAGCTTGATGGCGTCATATTTGCCTTCCTTCAGGACCTTTTGAAGGGCGGCCGCCATGGCGATGTAGGTTTTGCCCGTCCCAGCCTTGCCGATGATCACCTGGACTTTGATTGAATCGTCAAGCGCCTGGTGCATGCAGATCGCTTGCTCGAAGTTGTAGTCATAATGCTTTTCGTCCAGCACTTTGGGCGGGCAACCAAGTACGCGAATGGTCTTGTAGTCGAGGTATTTGAGCGTGCTGTTCTTTCGTATGCCGAGCCCGAAGTACTCCCCTTTGGGATCGAGCAGGACCACCCCCTCGTTTTCCTGGAGCTTCCAATTCTTCTGATACCCCAGGCCCCAAGAGTCGGGGTTCTTGTCCTGGAAGATCTCGTTGACATCCTCTTGCGTGAGCGTGAGCTCGCGAAGGGGCAGGAAAATGCTGTTCAGGTACTCTTCGGTGATCTTATCGTGGCGGTAGTCGTCGGCCTTGACTCCCAGGATTTTCGATTTGATACGGAGGTTTCGATCCTTGGTAACGAAGATGAACTCGCGGTGAGGGTAACGCTGCTGCAGGTTGGCGACCTGCGCGAGCATCATGTTGTCTTTGTGGCCCGGCTCCAGCTCCCGTGAAACCGGGGTCGCTTCTTGAAAGGTAAGAAAGTAGAGCCAGCCTTCTTTACCGTTTTTGACCTGGAGGCCGCATTCCGGGGTGTAACCTCTGCGAAGCAGCGCCTCCAGTTTCTGGCTGATTTCCCGGGCATTGAAGCCGAGCACCGGATCGCGTTTCTTCGCGTCCACCTCCTCCAGCGCGATCAAGGGGATGACGACAATATGTTCCTCGAACCGAAAGATGGCAGCCGGATCGTGAAGCAGGACGTTGGTATCCAGAACATAGACCTTTCGCCCGTCCTTCTGTGCAAGCAGAGATGAAGTCTTCTCCATGCATTGATTCCTTGGAATCGCGATGTGGCTTGAGAGGGAGCGGTCAGGATAGGTATGTCGGACCGAGTTCCGGCAAACCTGCAGGGTGGCACTCCGGCGACTCGCGTACTTCGCATAAAGCTCGTCGGCATCCTATCGCCGGGGGGTGACAATCGCCGCTGACGGCTAACCACTGAGGAGGTGAAGTCCCACCCGTTCGGATGCAACCTCGTAACCCAGGAAAATGGCGGCCAGGTGATCGAAAGCGTCGTTTCGATCGGTGGTGAGAAACCGGCGGGTCCGTTTGCGGGAAAGCCGGCAGTCGTGTTCCGGGTGCCGGCGCAGGTAGTCCTGCAAGCTCGGGGCGACGAAGTCAGACTGCATGAGCACTCGAACCGATTCAGGCAGCCGGCTGCGGATCACGTTCGCGAGCAACGGGTAGTGGGTGCAGGCGAGAAGCAGCGTATCGATCTGGGACGAGTGTGCTGCCGTGTCACGCCAGTACTTGTCGACGAAGTAGTCAACCGGGGGACCTTCGAGCTCGCCGGCTTCCACGAGCGGGACGAGCATGGGGCAGGCCTGTTGAATCAGGCGCGTGCCTGGAGCCAGTTTCTCGAGCTCCAGGACGTAGCTCATCGATCTGACTGTTCCTTCGGTGGCCCACAGCGCCACAGTTCCGCTGCGTGTATCACGGGACATCTGTTCGACCGACGGTCGGATAACTCCCAGGACGCGGCGCTCGGGAAACGCCTGCGGCAGGTAGTTTTGCTGGACGCTGCGCAGCGCCTTGGCCGAGGCGGTGTTGCACGCGATTATGATCAAATGGCAGTCGTGACGGAACTAGTACTCGATCCCTTCCGTAGTAAAGGCAAGGATAGTCTCAAAGGACCTGCTGCCGTACGGGGTGCGGGCGTTGTCCCCCAGGTAGATGTAATCGTAATCGGGCAGCAGCTTCTCAATTCCCCTGAAGATGCTCAGCCCGCCGTATCCCGAATCGAAAATGCCGATCTTCATCTCTGAAGAGACTAACACGGAGGGGCGAAGGGGCGAAGGGGCGAAGGGGAAAGGGCAAAGGGGCAAAGGATCAAAGGATCAAAGGGGCACAGGGAAAAGCAGGCACGACTGGCAATACTGGTATTTCCCCTGCTTTTCCCTTTGCCCTTTGCCCCTTTCCCCCTCCGCCCCTCCCAATCCGTCCGTGTTAGTCCGTAACTTGTGCAGTAGAATAGCCACATCAGGGAGGACCGCTCGTGAGTCTGCCGTGGACCAACAAGAGATTCTGGGCCTTGGCTTTGCTCACCTTGGCAACCGTTCTCTATCGCGGGGTGGACATCTACCGGTCATTCTTCAGTTCGATGGTGCCCCGCATGGTGGGTGTCGCGACGAACGTCGTTGACGGCGAAATCGTCGTGGATCAGGCCACAGCACAAAAACTTTTCGGGCATCCGACCGTCGCTTCCCAAGCAGGTCTTCGCGTAGGCGACCGGATCCAGTCGATCTACAACGCCGCCGGC
>RPQK01000841.1 GCA_003819755.1 Acidobacteriota bacterium
ATCGGGGTGAACGCCACTTTTAATGCAGGCGCGATTGAGCTCGCCGGCAAGATCCTGCTGGTCGTAAGGGTTGAAGGCTGGGATCGAAAGTCGTTTTTTGCGGTCGCAGAAAGCAGGACAGGTGTCGATGACTTCAAGTTCTGGGACTACCCGATCCTGATGCCCGAGACCGATAATCCGGACACCAACGTCTACGACATGCGAGTCGTCCAGCATGAGGACGGCTGGATCTACGGCCTCTTCTGTACGGAGCGAAAGGATCCGAAGGCGCCTGCCTGGGACACCTCCTCGGCCGCCGCCCAGTGCGGAATTGCCCGGACCCAAGACTTGCTCACATGGGAGAGGCTTGACGACCTCAAGACGGCATCCCCCCAACAGAGAAACGTGGTGTTGCACCCGCAGTTCGTGGATGGGAAGTACGCGTTCTACACTCGTCCCCAGGACGAGTTCATTCAAGCCGGCAGTGGCGGGGGAATCGGATGGGGACTGTCCGAGAGCATGGAACAAGCGGTCATCACGGATGAGAGGGTGATCGATCCACGCGCCTACCACACCATAAAGGAAGTCAAGAACGGCCTCGGACCCGCACCGATTAAGACGGAGAAAGGCTGGCTGCAGCTCGCCCACGGAGTCCGCAATACAGCGGCCGGACTCCGCTATGTCCTCTATCTGATGCTCAGCCGGCTCGAGAGGCCCTGGGAAATCACCCACCAGCCGGCCGGCTATTTCATTGCCCCGGAGGGGGATGAACGGATCGGGGATGTCTCGAACGTGACCTTCAGCAACGGTTGGGTCGCCCGGCCGAATGGAGAGATTTTCATCTATTACGCCTCCTCCGATACGCGGATGCACGTTGCCGCCAGCACCGTCGACAGGCTGCTCGATTACGTCCAAAACACCCCGCCCGACGGCCTGCGGTCTTATGCCTCAGTGGAACAGCGCATAGCGCTGATCAGGAAGAATTTGGGGGGAGGTTAAAAGGACCTCAAGGACCTCAAGGACCTCAAGGACGGGATTGGTGCAATTGTCCTTGAGATCTTTGAGGTCTTTGAGGTCCTTGGGGTCCTTTCGTCTAGGGCAAATACCGCCTCGTCGGAATCCGGCCCCAGACGCGGTGAAGCCTGTAACCTTCCGCGTACTCGACCCCGCATTGCACGCCCCGGAAAGCCGATTGCTTCATCGCGAACTCGACGTAGTCGATGTTGTCGTGCTCTTTCAGCCAGCGGGCCTGGCTTTCGTGGCAGGCGATCATCTGGCGTTTGATGTCCTGCACGGCCGAGATATCCACGTACTCCTCAGGCTCGAACCGGATGCCGGCCACCGTGTCCGCAAAGTAAATCGGGGTGAGCTTGAAATGGACCGCCGCTTCAGTAACGAGCTGTGGGAGCGTGGCGACAAAGCTGGCATCAATCGAGACCTGAGCGGAAGCGATGTGGTCGGCGAGGTAGTCGTTTAGCGATGGGACGATCAGAACATCGGGCGCCGCCTGCCGGATCACGTTGGTCATCTTCATTCGCGAGTCACGCTCGAGAAAGATCTCCATGTCGTCCAGATCCAGGGTCACTGATTCGGCGCCGATCAATGCCGCCGCACGCTTGGCCTCTTCCCGCCGAATTTCGCGGAGCTCCGGGCGGGGAATCTCCGTGTGACCGAGGTTTCCGTTGGCAACATGGCACATGACCACGTGGTGTCCTTCCTGACGAAATCTGGCCAATGTTCCGCCGGACAGTATTTCCAGATCATCCGGATGCGCACCGATGGCAAGAACTCTCATTCGCATTCTCCCCCAAGGATACTCAACTCTGGATAGCGAGCTCGTCCAGCTTAACCGGACGCCCCTCCCTGGCCGAACGATCGGCGGCAAAGACCACTCGATGCGTTTCGAAGGCGTCATCAAAGCTGGTTAAAGGCATCTCGACGCCGCGCCGGGCGCTCTCAAAGAAAGCCTGAAACTGAGGCAGGTAAGGATGATGCCCGACGTCGCCGGAATCGATCAGCGAGGTTTCGAGGATACTCCACCGATTCTTGTTCAGGCCCTTTAAACGATGACTGTAGATCCTGTTGTCAAGCAGACTCCCTTCGCTTCCGACCAGGTGAATGTGGAAGTAGTAGGGCTGAAGGCAATCGATCGACGATGCCACTTTGCCTATGCGGCCGTCCTCGAACTTGAGCATGGTTACGGTCGTCGTCGGATATTCATAGGGTTCGAAGATCGGGTTGGAGGAACCTGTCGCGAAACTGGTCACTTCCTGCACTGGAAGCCCCATGAAGTGCAGCAATCCATCCAGGGCATGACAACCCGCAGTCAGAAGCGAGCTTCCGCCGAAGTTTTTCTTCACGTTCCAGCCGAACTGCCCGTACCACGGCCCTATCCCATGGTAGTAGTCCACTTCCCCGTAATGAAGTTTGCCAAGCAGGCCCTGGTCGATACACGACTTGATGAGCTGGAAGTGGTCGCTGAAACGGCACTCGAAGCAGACGCACGTTTTGACGCCGCTCTCCTTGACGGCTTGTCGCATCCGCAGAGCATCTTCGAAAGTGAGCGCAATCGGCTTCTCGATGATCAGGTGTTTCCCCGCCCGCGCGGCCCCGACCGCCTGATCCGGGTGCAGCGGGTGCGGAGTGCAGATGTCGACGACATCTATGGCAGGATCGCACAGCATCTCTTCGAAGCTGGCGTAGAGTCTGAGAGGAATGCCGTAAGTGCTTTCCAGGGCCTTCGGATCGAGAGCCCGGCGGGAAGAAATGCCGACCACCCTGGCATCGGGTATGCGTTTGAGGGTATCTATATGGGCGCCGGCCACCCACCCGAGTCCGACAACACCAACCCCGAATTGCTTCGCCATTGAAAAAGGATACCACCAAGTCCGGCTGGTGTCGTTTGGCAGGCCTACACGGACGAACACGGACTGACACTGATTAAAACGCACATCCATTCGTCCCGTGTCAGTCCGTGTTCGTCCGTGTCAATCCGTGTTCAAAACAGTTGCCGTCTTCTTGAACGGGTCCTTCTTTAACCGGTACAGCATCTCGCCCGCCTTGGGGACGCAGAAAACTCCTTCGTCTTCGCGGTCCTTCCAGGCGTC
>RPQK01000842.1 GCA_003819755.1 Acidobacteriota bacterium
AATATAAAAATCGAGAGTGGGGGCGTCCCCTGGGAGCGCAGGCGTCTCGCCTGCACTGGGGCAAGGGGCGTCCCGCCCCGTCCGCGCCTCTCGCAAGGCCGATGGTGCCAGCAGCGCGGACGGGGCGGGACGCCCCTTGCCCCAGTGCAGGCGAGACGCCTGCGCTCCCAGGGGACGCCCCCCTCTCGATTCTTATCTTAGCGCTTATGCGCTACGATCAAGGTCCCTGCGGGACTGAGCTCTGAGATATAACGGTCACCCGCTCAGCCGTCAGCTGTCAGCGCTTTTTCGCTTTTCGCAGTTCCCGCAGTCTCTCCAGCCTTTCCTGGATGGTCTTTTCGAAGCCCTGATCGGTTGGATAGTAGTAGCGCTTGCCCGCGAGTGACGGGGGGAGGCAGTCCATGTCGGCCACGTGGTCTTCCTCGTCGTGGGCGTATCGGTACCCCTTCGCGTATCCGAGGTCCTTCATCAGGCGGGTGGGCGCGTTGCGGATATGCAGCGGGACCGGTTCGTTTCGGGTGTTCGCCACATCATTCTGGACCCGTCCGTAGGCCACGTACACGGCATTGGACTTCGGGGCCTGAGCCAGGTAAACGGCCAGTTGCACGAGTGCCAGATTGCCTTCGGGCTGCCCGATGAAATCGACCGCCTGCATGGCTGCGATGGCGCGGGCGAGCGCACCTGGGTCCGCAAGGCCGACATCCTCTGACGCAAAGCGGACCATTCGCCTGGCGATGTAAAGAGGTTCCTCGCCGGCTTCGAGCATCCGGACCAGCCAGTACAAGGAAGCGTCGACATCGCTGTTTCGCAGCGATTTGTGGAGCGCCGAGATCAGATTGAAGTGCTCCTCGCCGGCGCGGTCGTAGAGCAGGGTTCGGCGCTGCAGGGCCTCTTCGGCAATCTCTTTCGTGATGGTCGGACGGGACGGCTCTCCAGTTGAGCTCACTTCGGCCGATTCCTGACCGGCCGCTTCAACCGCAAGCTGGGCGGCGACTTCCAGGGAATTGAGGGCGATCCGGGCGTCGCCGTTCGCAAACGTCGCGATCCGTTCCAGGGCTTCGTCTTTGACTTCCAAACCCCATTTCCCCAGCCCGTTTTCCTCGTCTTTCAGTGCGCGTTGGAGGAGCTGCACGAGATGGCGTTCCTGCAGCGGTTCGAGCACCAGCACCCTGGTCCGGGAAAGGAGGGGAGAGATGACCTCAAAAGAAGGGTTCTCGGTCGTGGCCCCGATCAGCGTGATCGTCCCCTTCTCGACATGGGGGAGGAAGGCATCCTGCTGCGCCTTGTTGAACCGGTGAATCTCGTCGACAAAGAGGATCGTGCGCCGGCTGAAGCCCTTTTTCTGATACCCGGCTTCTTCCATCACCTGCTTGACCTCTTTAATGCCGCTCAGAACAGCGCTGATGGCGATGAAATGAGACTTGGTCTCCTGCGCGATAATCCTGGCGAGCGTGGTTTTCCCGACTCCCGGAGGCCCCCAGAAGATCAAGGACGGCACTTGGTCGGACCGGATCATCTGGTGGAGCATCTTCCCCTCGGCCAGAAGGTGGTCCTGGCCGACTACATCCTCGAGGCGGGTTGGTCGAATCCGCTCGGCGAGCGGGGCCGATGGGCTTTCGGTCCGCGGCTGGTCGGGGTCGGGCGGTTGCGACGAAAAGAGATCGCGGCTCATACGAACATCCTTTGCCGGTATACCTCATACATGATGATCGATCCGGCCACGCCGGCGTTCAGGCTTTCAGAGTCATCACGCATGGGAATGCTCAGCCGAAACTCGGAGTCCGCCAATACGGCCGGGTCGAGTCCCGCCCCTTCGTTTCCGATCATGAAGGCGGAAGGCGGCTCGAATCGAGCATGGTAAAGGAGCCTGCCTCCACCCGGCACTGCCGCCCAGACGGTGTGTCCTCGCCGTCTCAGTTCCTCCAGCCTGACACCTGGAAGGAACGGCACGGCATACAAGGAGGCAGCCGACGCTCGAACGACCTTGGCGTTAAAGCAGGAGACGGAGCCGGGACTGGCCGCAATACTGAAAAGGCCAGTGGCGCGGGCCGTCCGAAGGAGGGTCCCGAGATTGCCCGGGTCCTGGAGGCGGTCCAGGTAAAGCACCCAAGGCGTCATCCTGTTCCAGTCCCACGACGGCTTCTTAATAAATCCCAGCACCGCCTGGGGCGACGTCACTTGCGAGAGGGCATCCATCAGATGCGGGGCAAGCTGCAATGCCTCCCGTGCGCGGGAAAGGAGCGGTGAGAGGCGCGGCTCAGCCGGGTCGGAGAATAGCAGCAGCTCTATGGGTTGGCGGAGATCCGAGAGGTTCTTCCACCCTTCAACCGGAAGCCAGGGACACTCGACGTCTTCCGGGTGTTGCGCATAGGCCAGCCAGGCCTTGAACTTCGCATTCTGACGGCTTTCGAGGAGCGGGAACTGAGGCACGGTGCGTGGTATTCTATCACGCACACTGAGGCAATCGCATGGGCCAAGTCGTGCATATCGATCCGCTTAAGCCCGATCGGGACGCGCTGGAGCTCATCGCTCGCGTGATCCGCAACGGCGGTGTGATTGTCTACCCGACCGACACGATCTACGGGCTCGGCTGCTCTCCGGCGAATTCGGCGGCGGTCGAACGTGTTTTGGAGATTAAACAGCGGTCGGCGCAGAAAGGCCTACTGTTGCTGGTGCCGGGGATGGAAGCCGTTCCTCAGTTGTGCTCCAAGTTGCCGGCTGTTTTCCAACAGCTCGCTTCGCGGTTCTGGCCAGGCCCCGTGACCTTCCTGCTTCCGGGCCGCCCTGAGCTGTCGCCGCTCGTCCGAGGAGAGCGCGGGCTGGTCGGGCTCCGAAGCCCTGACTCGGCTTACCTGCGCCTTCTGATGGAGATGATACCTGGTCCCCTGGTTTCAACGAGCGCAAACCTGTCGGGCGACCGGCCGAGCGGAGGTATAAGGGAGTTGGCGGAAAGCTTCCTGACGCACGTCGACCTGTTCGTGGACGGAGGCGATGCAGCCGAGTCGGTGGCGTCGACCGTGGTTGACGCGAGCGTGACGCCCCCGGCCGTGGTGCGGGCGGGGGTGTGGGCGGCGAGGGTGA
>RPQK01000843.1 GCA_003819755.1 Acidobacteriota bacterium
CCATTCTCCAGCAGGGACCGAATAGACGCCCCAGTGGATGAACATGCCGAAGCGGGCCTCACGCCACCACTTGAGACGCGCTTCCCGCTTGGCGGGAGTGTCGTTGAAGTTCTGCGGCGAAGCCGCGGAGAGAGTGGATAAGGATAAGAGGAGAACGACAAGTGCACGAATGAACATGAGACCTCCTGCTATTTGCCCGGCGTTGGGCGACACCCAGCTCAGCGGCGGTTGAGTGACTCGCCGTTTTGTGGCGAGTTGTATCGAAACCCCGCGCCTGTGGCACCCCTGAAAAACGACTAATTTCTCGTCACCTCACGCGCCAGGATCTGAAACTCGTCCGACGCGGTCACCACCTGGCCCAGAACTTTGTCCTGCACCTCGACGCGGATCTGGTAGCGGCCAGGCTCGAGATCTGCCGTGGATAAAGCGCGAATCAGAACCGCCCGCTGGCCTGAGAAGTACTGAAGCGATTCCCCGGTCTCATCCACCATCTGGCTGATCGTTTTCCCGTCGCGCAGCACCTGGTAGGAGACCCGCAGCAAAGGCGCGGTTGTGGCCTGATCGACCGCCGCGTTATAAACCTGTAAATAAAGACCCACCGGGTTCTTCTGCACGAAAGCCTTGTCGACGCTCGGCCGGACTTTCACATTGCCGAGCACAAACCTCTGTTCCATTTCCGCCGCATCGGTCAGCGGCACGATCACATCGGCCAGGAGCAGTGAGCTGGCCAAAAGCTTGGCCTTGCCGAACTTCGGGGGAACAAGCCCCTGGCGAACGACCCCCATCTTCCCGCTGTTCAGGTCTTTCACGATGAAGTCGAGCTTGTATCTCGTCCCTGTGTTCAGCAGCAGGACTTTCTGATAGATCGACCCCATCCGTAGACCTTGTTCGAGTTTCTCGGCCGGGAAAGAGCTGACCATGTCGTCATCGAACTCGGCTGCCACCCGGTTGGCGAGGCTCGTCACAATGCCGTAAAAGGCGACTTTCGCGCTCTGACTCCCCTCTTCCGGCTTGAACGAAAGCTGACTGTTGGACACTTCAACAGTGATCGGCACAATCACCTGTTCGTCATTCAGCCGGAAGTAGTCGGCACGGATCTTAAAAGGCAGGTTGGCATAGCTGATGTTGACGTTGACGACTTCCTTCAAATCCGGGTACTTGATCGGCCGGGGCTTCTGCGAGACCACGAACTTCTCCCACTGCCGGAAAGGATCGTTTTCCGAACCCAGGTAATAGTTGAGCCGGTTCTCGTAGTTCCCCGGGAAGTAGTAAGGCCGGTCCGCCTTGGTGGTGTCCCCCCGCAGCTCGGAATCCGTCAACCCGGCCCCCGGAACGTACTTCATGGCGTCTTTCTCGTAGGGGTTCAGAGCGAGCCGGTATTCGCCGGTCGATGACGGGTCAACAAACTCCAGCTCGACGGCGCCCAAACCCTCCATGTGGCGATACCACCACTTCTCGAAAGGATAAACGGTCGTCGTGCCGCCGCCTTCCTCTGGTGGCCTGACATAGGGGCCGCCGGCCGGATGGCGCTCCACCTGGTCGGGTGGACCATGGATGATGTAGATCCGGCCCCGGTCGGTCTTCCAGCCCGGCGTGGCGCTTTTGTACCACTCGTTGGCGTACGCGATCCGGCGGTAATGTTCCTCCTTAAACTCATTCACCGCGGTGCGGATATCCGGGTCACGCCGCTGCCAGAACTGCTCGATGAACTGCTCCTTTTCCTCGGCCGCCGTGAGCTTACTGAAAACGGCTCGTTCTTCGTCGGTGATCAGGTAGAGGGCGTCTTCATCGAGCCACTCCTTAAAATAGTCGGTGCTCTCTTCCTGCTTGAGTGCTTTGAGCTTGTCTTGTTGCGATTGGGTTTGCGCCGTGGCGTTTACGCTAAGAATAATGAGGAGAATGAACGATAGCCTTGAAATCATGGCGTTTCGATTGTAAGTCCGGGTGAACAAATACGACAGCTTTCTTTCGGAGTGCGGTGGCATGGCCCTGCTGCTTACGAAACCCCGCGCCTCCGAACCGGCCCGGGCGAGTCAGCAGACGGGTTAGCGACGTAGAAGGGTGGGTTTCGATAAACGTTATGCATGGCCACCGCACTCCGAAAGAAAACAAAGGCACCCCCCTGCATCCCGCGGTCGGGATGCAGGGGGTCTTCACGCCTGGGATGACTCAGTACGTGAACCTGAGACCGAACTGCAATTGCCTGGGACCGTGGGAGATGCCCGTGATCCTGCCAAAATTTGCATTGGTAAGCGTAGTCGTCGGGTTACCCAGGTCCATGTGGTTGAACACGTTGAAAGCCTGAGCTTGAAACTCGAGCTTCCAACCTTCCTTTAGCAGGACGTTCTTCTGGAGGCCGAAGTCGACATTGACGACCCCGTCCGCCCGCAAAATGCCGCGGCCCGCGTTTCCGAAGCTGTTGACAGGTGTCGTGAACGCGGCCTTGTTGATCCACTCGAAGTCCCACTGCTTGGCCGGGATCGGATCAACACCGTCCACGCGGTTGGGCCGCATGTAGGTGACTCCGCACGCTGAACAGATGTTGGCAATATCGGCATTGCCCATGTCGAGGGTGATCGGCTGGCCGGAGCGAGCCATGAGCATCCAGTTCATCTGCCAGTTGCCGAGAATCGCGGACGCTGGCCCGCTACTCAGGAAGCGCTTACCTTTCCCGAACGGCAGCTCGGCAACCGTACCCCAGGTCACGAGGTGAGGAACGTCATAGCCCGAAACCGCCTTGTTGGAATCGAGATCATGATAATTCTGAATGTGCGAGTTCCCGATGCCCCGCTCGGCGTTAGCGAAGCCGCTGGAGATATCAAGCGACTTCATCCACGAGTAGGACAGCAGGGTGGAGATGCCGTTCGCGAACCGGCGCTGTACTTTGCCCTGCAGGGAGTGGAAACTCGAATACCCGATGTCCTGCTGATACACCCAGTTCCCCTTGATGTGGGGCTGCGGCCGGTGAGCATCCACCTGAGCGGCCGTCCACTTGGTATTGGTCGCGCTGGTGGCAGTGCCGGGGACGTCGAACCCCGGGACCGGGGAGCCGGCGGCAAAACCCGCGTA
>RPQK01000844.1 GCA_003819755.1 Acidobacteriota bacterium
CCGCATCGCTCCGCAAAAGACGCTCCGCTCAGGGCTCTGTTTCGCTGGGTGGCGGCGCCTCCGTCAGCGCTAACATACGGTTCCGAGATGTGTATAAAGTGCAGCTCGTTGCCCTGAACTTTATACACATCTTCAGACCGGGACGGCAGTGTGGGCGGAGGTCCGACAGAGAACCAATGGGTCTCGCTCCGGCACGTGTCCGACGCGCTCCGCAAAAAGCGCTGCGCTTGCGGCTCTGTTCGATCCTGCTGGTTCCAAGATGTGTATAAAGTTCAGTCGTTGCCGCCGCACTCCAAAATGGCCTGCGCTCCCAGGGGACGCCCCCACTCTCGATTCTTATTTTAACGCCGGGGCATCCTGAACCATGCGCGTGTTACCCAGCCCTATTTCACGGACGGAACACCGTCGTACGCACCGACGACAAAACGGAGCTCTTTCCCGCCGACCTGGTCAAAACCCATCTCGGCCCACCCGGGCTGGTCGAATTTCATCCAGACGTTGAAGACTCCTTCTCCCGGCACAATCTTCTGTTTGGAGAGCCACTCGTACAAGTCCTCGCCGTGGCGGAACGTGATCTGCTCACCGCTCGCCAGAGCAGTTTGTTCAAACCCTGTTCCTGCGGGGGGCGGGGCGAGAGTGAAAGTGAAGCGCCCGACACCCGGGATGGAGATCCAGACGTACCGGCCGGCGCATCCTCCGCCACTGCGGTAA
Source organism: Acidobacteriota bacterium (assembly GCA_003819755.1). GTDB lineage: Bacteria > Acidobacteriota > UBA6911 > RPQK01 > RPQK01 > RPQK01. The sequence goes on from RPQK01000844.1 coordinate 712, forward strand.
ACAGACGATTCATTTCGACGAAGATCGTAGTCGACGACGCTGATTTCGACGTCTTCCACCCGGAAATCGCGGGCCTGCGCCGCCTTCCGCTCGAGGTTGCTGCGAAGGAAGGGCTTTCCTTTGGAGACCAGGAAGTAGTCGACCAGTTTCTGACCGGTGTTGGGGTTCTCGGCCAACTCGATCGCAATCACTTCACTGTCCTTCACGACAAACGGAGCCGGATATTTCTGGAGAAACTTGGCATCGATCAAATTGCGGTCAATCCGCCACAAGGCGGCTTGCTCGGGAGTCAACTGGTGCGGCCGAAGCGTGATCTCGTAAAGGCCCTCCCGGTCGGGTACGGGCCGAGCCTGAAACTCATAGAGAATCGTGATACCGCCCGGGAAAGTTAGAAAACGACAGAAGCCATAGCTGCCGGTGCCGGGCAGTCCCGCAGTCCCGCCGCCTGTCTTGGCCCAGTCAGACGGGCCGGCTGGAATTGTCCCATGTCCACTGTGGATCTCGGTCCCATCAGCCCACCGCCGGGATCCTTTCCATTCCGGTTCATCTTCGCCTTGGGCCTGGAGCGGCAAAGAAGCCAGGGCGAGGATCGAGAAGGTCATGAAAACAAAACGTAAGGAGATCATTGTGCCTGCCTCCCGAGGATGCGGATTCTTGGTTCACGGATCGGTTTGAACCCGGCAAGAGAGAGTGTGTTGGCCGACCGGGTACCCGCCCCTTTAAGCTCGGTCGAGCTTTGGCGGGGACGAGCATCAATCCGAAAGTCGCCGGATCGAAACGCCTGCGGGGCGTCCCGCTTATTGGTCTGCTCGATGACAGCAGGATTCGCCGGCTGGTTCTGGTGCTGTCCCAGGGTCCAGCCGAGGTAGAACGCGCTGATGCCAAAAAGGATGGCCAGAGCAGCAATAGATGCCGTCAGGGCGCTTGATAGCCGGAAACCGCCTGTTTGCATTGCCGCAGAGGCCGGGAAATCGTTCGACCGCCGAGAACCAAGAAAGCTGGCCATGACAAGCCGGTCAAGGTCGCGAGACGGAACAGGCTGCGGAAGGAGGCCAACCAGCTCACGCACGGCTCTCGCCCTGTCAGCTTCAGATCGGCAGAAGGCACATTCCTGCACGTGCCTCTCGACCTCTTCTCTTTCTTTACCCTGAAGTTGACCGTCTATCCAGGCGTGGACGTCACGCTCGGCTCTTTCGCAATTCATACTCGTGCTCTCCGTTCGTGTTGATCAGCGGGGCAAGGCGGGCGGCCACAAGCTGGCGAGCCCGGTACAGCCTCGCTTTGACGATTCCGACACTCCCTTTCACGACCAGGGCGATTTCTTCGTAGGACAGCCCCTCGTACTCGCGCAGGAGAAGCGTCTCGCGCTGTAGTGGCGGAAGCGCCATGACCGCTTTAACCACCAGATCCTCGATCTCAGCTTTCAAGAGCTTGTCAAAGGGGGTGATAGCGGCTTCTCCTCCCAGCGGGATCATCGCGTCCTCATCCGTCCAAAGCTCCTTCTCCGCCCGCGTTCCGTTCTTTCGGATCTGGTCGACAACGCGGCAGCGGGCTATGGCGCACAGGAAGGTGAGGAGGCTGCCTTTCGCGGGATCGTACCGCTCGGGGTGTTCGAGGAGGGTCAGGAAGACATCGTGCGTCAGGTCTTCGGCATAGGCGCCGGCTGGTGTCATTCGATAGATGAAGCCGTAGAGCCGATCCCGATAGCGCCGGTAGATCTCGGCGAAAGCGGTCACATCCCCCGAGGCGGCGTCGAGTATCAGCCGGTTTTCCGACTCTCGAGAATCCTGCGCCGGCGCTATCCGGTTGACCCCTCGTAGTTCCCTCATATGCTCAACTGATTATCCGGCCGAGAGAGAGAAAAGTTACGGGGAAACTCCTCAGGGGAGGCTGGGACATACAGCGTTCGCGGGGACGCCAGGAGTCTCAGCGGCGGTTGAGTGACTCGCCGTTTTGTGGCGAGTTGTATCGAAACCCGCCGTCCTGAAACGCACGAGCGCTAGCTTAGCTCTGCCCTTTAGCCGGAATAGGCGCCTGGACAAGAAAGTGAGCCGGGGGTGTCGGCTACTTCCTCACGCCGGGGGCGTGAGGGGAGAGTAGCCGGGGGTGGAGCCGTTTTTCAGGCGACACCCCCGGGAAACGACCCCAAAGCAATAACGCACCCCGGCAGGGGTGCGAGGAGGCCCTCCTCCCACTCCTGCCGGAGTGGGGATTTTGCTGCCTCTTTCCCGGGGGTGTCGCCTGAAAAACGGCTCCACCCCCGGCTACTCTCCTCTCACGCCCCCGGCGTGAGGAAGTAGCCGACACGCCAGCCTCACTTGCTTGTTCAGGCGCCTATTCCGGCTAAGGAG
>RPQK01000845.1 GCA_003819755.1 Acidobacteriota bacterium
AGGGCCTCGAAGGTGGAGGCGTCCGCTGGGAGCGCAGGCGTCTCGCCTGCACTGGGGCAAGGGGCGTCTCGCCCCGTCCGCGCTGCTGGTACAACCGATTTTGCCAGCGGCGCGGACGGGGCGAGACGCCCCTTGCCCCAGTGCAGGCGAGACGCCTGCGCTCCCAGCGGACGCCTCCACCTTCGAGGCCCTCAGGCCGGTCGACGCAGTGCCACTTCCTTGGCCCGATTGGCGGACCTTGGGTCCAGCCCATGCTCCCAAGGAAGCACCAGGCCAAGAGGGGTCAGCATCGAGCCAAGGATGGGCGCGACTCGGCCGCTTATGGGATAAGGTCTCTGATCTTTAAGGTCGGGCATGGTCATGGCCGTGGTGGCCGCAGGCCATGTTTGGTTCCACCCGTTTCAAGCTCCCAGCCTGAAACCCCGCGACCGTTTCCGCGACTGTCGCGTTTTCGGAAAGGTAGACCCTGATGTTGGCGGAGTTGAGCCGATTAAGCGCTCCCATGCCGATGCCGCCAACCACCATCGCGTCAATCTCCTCGCCCTGTAGGGACGCCAGCGGTGCACACATGCCGTGACCGTGATGCTGGTTCGCGTTCGCGATAGCCCGGAAGTCTCCGCTGTCCGTATCCACTATCAGAAAAGCTGGAGCCGACCCGAAGTGGTGACAAACGCGGCTCTGGAACCCGTTATTCTCTTCGACTGGAATGCAGATCTTCATGTCTAATTCCTCTCGGGCTGATTTAGAAGTTTTTCCGGAGTGGGCCTGCGCCCGAAGGCAGAACTCCGTTGCCATCACTTTTGTGCGCCATCGTGCAACCTGCAGCAGCGACGGCCCTCCATTCGAACCGGGCCTCCTTCGATACGCAGCGCCTTGCCGTGCACGACAGCATCCGCCATCTTCCGATGTGCGGAGTCGATGATTCGACTGAAGGTTGGACGAGACACCTTCATCTGCTCGGCCGCCTGCTCCTGGTACAGTCCCTCGAGATCTGCAAGTCGGACGGCTTCGAATTCGTCGAGCGTCATCAGCACTTCTTCGAGCTCACGTACCGGTATCCCAACCGGCTTGAAGATCGCCGCGGCTGGGCTACCATTGATCCGACGGCAGCAAAACGGTCTAGGCATCTCGAGAACGAACCTCGGACCCTATTATGAACATATGTTCACAATTGTCAACCCGTCTCTTTGGCTGGTCAGGGTCGAGACGCTGGAGTCCTGGTTACTTGAACCGAAGGTACAGGTTACGGCATCGGACCGAAATGGCGCGGCGTCCCAGCAGTGGGTCGGACCGGTCAGAGCCCCGAGACGCGCAAGCGGCGCCGGATGTACAGGTGGCAGATCCACATGACGACAGCCGTTGCCCACCACGTCAGCCCAATGATTGGCGCGTCCCGAATCAGCAGGAAAGTGATGCTGGAATCTTCCAGTACGAACGCCAGGGGAATCAACGTGAACACTACGGCAACTGCCATCGTCGAGGTCCTGGTCTTCAGCAGCTGGCGCGTCCGATCGAGCGCCAATTTTTCGGCGGTCGCATCCGGCGGAGGCGTTGGAGGCAGTTCGGGCTGGTCAATGCGTGCCGCCTCGACCTCGCGCGCCAGCGACGGATCCCTTTGCAGGTACTCCTCGACGAATACCCGGGTGTCGGCGCTTGCTTCTCCCGCCAGATAGAGGGACAGAAGGTCCTTTACCACGTCTCGCGTCACATTCATGGTTCACTCTCCCTTTCGGCCGCAGCCGGTCCTCGGCTGAATCGGGCTTCGGCCAGCTTTAGTCTTGCGCGGTGGACTTTCACACGCGCCGTAACCGGAGATACTCCCAGCGTTGCGGCGATCTCCTCGTACGACATCTCTCCCTCCGCTCGCAGCAGGACGGCGGCGCGATCCACCTCCGGCAGCGCCTGCAGGGCCGCGAGCACTGCCCGCAGCTCGTGCTGCGACCGCACCCGTTCTTCCGGGTTTGGCCGGGCGTCGGCCGTGCGCTCGTCGAGGGCCACGGCTCGCCGGGCCTGCCGTTGGTGCTCCAGGAACAGGTTCCTGGCTATCGCCAAAAGGTATGCCCTCACCGTCATCAGGTCCACTCGTGCTCGGGCATGCCAGAGCCGGATGAACGTCTCAGAGACAATGTCGTCCGCCAGCACCGGGTCGCCGGACAGGAACAGTGCAAAGCGGTGCACATGGCGGGCATGGGTCCTGTAAAGTCCCGAGAAGTCGATCACAGCGCCTCTATCATGTCTCTGTATATATGGGGAAGGAACGCCGATGTTACAAATGGGGAGGCGAAATATCTCCACCCCCTCTTCACCCGACCGGTCAGCGGTCCCAGACTGGGGCTGTTTTAAGGGCGTGTTGCCCAAATCGAATTTGCGAGCGTAGCGAACCTTCGGAGTGCGCGAGCCGTGCTTAGCCATGCTTGCGCCTTCCAGATGAAAATATCGCGACGCGGCTGGGTATAGAGAAGGCGCAAGCATGGCTTGCGCACTGGGCTCTGCTTCGTGACCGATCGGCCTCCGCATAGCTGCAACTACTCAGCGGAACCTGAAACGAAGCGGTAGAATGCGTGATATGGTCGGCGATCAGTCGAATAGGCCCGAGCGGCCCGTGCTGTCGTTGTTTCTGCGGCTTGTAGCCGTGCTGGTTGCGATAGGCGCGTTAACAGTTGCGCTCTCCCACAGCGGCCTCAACCACACGACTGTTGCGCTTACCTTTCTGCTGGTGGTCCTGTTCACCGCAGCCGCCTGGGGACTGCGTGAATCAGTAGTCGCCTCGCTGGTCGCCATGATCTGTTTCAACGTTTTCTTCATGCCCCCCGTCGGAACCGTCACAATCGCCGATCCGCAGAATTGGCTGGCCCTCATCGTCTTTCTGGTCACTTCCCTGGTCGCCAGCAAACTGTCGGACACGGCCCGAAAACGTGCTGTGGAATCTGAGAAACGGCGGAGGGAAACTGAGAGACTTTACTCTTTGAGCCGCATGATTCTCATGTCGGCCGGCGACCTAGTGCAGACCGCGGGCGATGTCGCCTTTCGCATTCGACAGGTTTTTGATTTCC
>RPQK01000846.1 GCA_003819755.1 Acidobacteriota bacterium
ACCCTGACCCGCAAACAGGTCGTACATGTTCAACGTGTGAAACACCAGGTTACTCACCGGCTCAAGGTAGATAATCACCTCCCCGCCAGGTCTTTCGACGACGATCTCCGCCCTCTTCCGGGCAGGGTCAACCTTCACCGAATCGGAAGGAGTGTCAGCGAGGCAGAATGACAGTAGCGCTAACAAAACAAGAAGTTTCCAAGACGTCATGGTGACCAATCTCCACGGCAGCACGTAAGCGCCGAAACCAACAGGTGGTTGCTCCTGGTAAAAAAGGTCCGTCGGCCGCGCAGCGGCTTGGCCGCGCAGCGGCTTGGCCGCGCAGCGGCTTGGCCGCGCAGCGGCTTACGTTAGTAAAAGCGCTCCGCGCCTACTTTAGGAAGAACGTTCGGCAAAAACAAGGTTCATGAGGGATACTCGGCGCACTGTCTGAAATATCCAGCCGGGCAACCTCGCGATTGGGCCGTGTCTAAAGGACTCGGTTCCCCTCAAAGCCAGAAAACTTGAAACCTAAATTCTCTAGGGCGTGTTGCCCCAATCGGCTTCCAGGCGTCAGACCTGTGGAGCGCGGCGGCAGAGGGCCGCGCTCGGATCTCATGACCCGAGCGGCTGTTTTGTGACCTGAATCGGCCGCTACTGGGCCTTTATGACTGCGATCTTCATGTGGGTTCTTTGTTCTGCACCCGTGCCTTCAGCCCCCAGCCAACTTTCCTGGGCCGGCCCAGCCGGGGCATATCCTTGCTCGAGAATCGACCGGAGAAAGGCGCCCCACCTGCGGCTTGGTTCCCCTCCCCAGGGCCCGACCACGTCCGCCTCCGCAACGAGTGTTCTGGGCATATTCCGGACCTCGAACGGCGCTCGGGCGGTTACGCCTGCCGGAACAGGAAAGCCGACTTCCCAGAGGGGCAGAGGATCAGTGGCCGCATTGTAGTACTGACCGAACGGCTCACCCAGCGGCTTCACGCCCGACCTCTTCAACTCCGCCTCGACCCGCGCGATCGCTTCCAGATGCTGCTCATGGGGACCGGACATGCCGAGCACAATCACCGTCTTCTCCGGCTCAGTGCGGATCCGCGCGACGATCGGCGGCAGTTGTTGTTTTGAGCCTGGGGCACGGCCCTCAGCGGCGGTTGAGTGGCGCGTTGTCTGCGCTGTATCGAAACCCCGCGCCTCTGAGGATGCTTGCTCGGTCTTTGAAATCAGCGTGTAGTCGGAAGGGGGTTCCATATCCAACCCATCGATCTCCGCCTGGTCTCCGAGCCGGATATTGTCGATCTTCATCTGATGCACCGGCTTGCCCGACTGCAGGATCGTGATGTCCACGTGGTCCGGGTACCCACTCGCCCGGTCAACCCAGATGTCCGTAATCCCGTCGTTGTCACGAACCCGGAAACCCACTAACGTCTTTCGGTCTTCGTTCTTTTCACCCAGTTCTTCGTCCGCCCGTTCGGGGAGCGACCGGAATTGTGCGAAGGCCTCGTCCGCGGACCTCACGAGCTGTTTCGCTTCCGCCTCAGTCCCAAACAGGTACTGCTTGGAGTAATGGAACAGGATTAAGGTCTTGCCCGCGACACTGTCGGCCCTCACCTCCAAACCCCAGGAACACTTCAAACGCTGGAATCCCGGCGCCTGGTGCGTGAAATCCACTGCCACGTAGGGATTGGAATTGAGGACTATGCTGTACGAAAGCGTCCGGGCCTGCTGGAGGCGATGCGCGGCTGCCGCATAAACTTCGCCGCTCCCACCCGGATTCAGAAACAGGAAGGCAGCCGTGATCACCGCGGCAGCGCCCGCCAGTCCGATGATCCCGTTCCGGTACAGCCCGAGCGACAACCGGATACCCATGACGAGCGATTCGATCCGGCCGGGCCGGTTGTGTTCGATCCTCGTGCGAAAATCCGCCAATTGTGTTCTCAGTGAGGCTTCCACGTCGGGCGGAACTTCCGACGTCGTGCTGTTTTCTATCATGCGGTCGATCCCGAGATCGTCTTCTTCGTGTTTCATTGAGTAGCCACCTCCGCGGCCTTTGAGGCGAATAAGTGAGCCAGCAAGGCGCGCAACTTGGCGCGAGCTCGAGCGACGTGCTTACGCGCGGTTGATTCGCGACAGTTGAGCGCTGCAGCGATGTCCGAATAAGGCAACTCCTGGACGACCTTCATCAGGATGGCCTGTCCCTGGTTGCGGGGAAGGGTCCCGATGGCGCGCATGACCTCCTCGTGCTGCTCCTGGTCGGAGGCTTGCTGGGACGGAGAAAGAGACGGGTCGGCCAAGGTCTCCGGAATGCCGCCGAGTTCTTCCCGCCTGGACCGTCGCGCCCTTTGACGCAAGGTCTCGTGGGCGCAGTTGATGCAAATGCGAAGGACCAAAGCGCGCGGATTCGGATGCCGCCGGATATGGCGCCACGCTTTCCAGATCGCCAGGAGCGCGTCTTGAAACGCTTCCTCGGCGTCTTCCCGGTTGCGAGTGATCCGCCAAACCGAACGGATCATCTGACTCTCAATCGGGCGAATCAGCGCGTCGTAGTCCCTCCTAGAGTTGTCGACCATCGTTTACTCGCTTTCTGCTGCATCGATCTCAGAACGTTCCTCATCATGACAGCGACTTGTCTGTCCTGGTAAACGGTTTTCGAGACGTTTTTGTGGACCAACTCTGTCGGTGTCGCGTGCAAAAAGGGCGGGGACCATAAACTGGGGTCGGTAGCCGCGCAATCAGGGACAGTCTGGACTGAACCCCATCGCGATTTTTCTTGAAAACTCCCGTGGAATCGGCTATCAACCAGATCTTGGTGGATTTAAGAGCCCAAGCCGCAAGTCTTTGGGAAATCGGGGTCAAGTCTTTGGGAAATCGGGGTCGGACCTGAATATTTCCTGTCTTATCAGTATCTTGCCTGATTTTGACGGGTCAAAGAGGCTCTTAGGACTGATTTTCGGCCCCCATTCTCGCGTTCTGAGCTATTTGGTGTTCGTACCATCGGTCATTTCCCGGACGACTAGCGTCTCGCAGGG
>RPQK01000847.1 GCA_003819755.1 Acidobacteriota bacterium
CTTCGGCCTGAATTGGAACCGGGCTATCGAAACGGGCGGCGTTGTCGTCGCCGATGAAGTCGATATAACGCTGGACCTCGAGTTGGTCAAGAAAACGACGCCCAAGCAGACTTCGGAAGTCCGTTAGCCGTTAAAAGGAGGGTCCGACGAGCTTCGTTCTCCAACCGCGCGGGGCGCTGAAGACGTTTTGCTGACGTGCGGCAGGATCCTCCGCTTCAACCCGCCCGGTAGCGTCCGGCAATTCTCTCTGGCCTTTTTATAGGAGCTTCGTCTGTCCCGAGGTGAAGGGGACCAAAGCGCCTTATTAGCCTCCGTTCAGCTGCCAGGAAAGGCGGTCGTGTCGTTCCCGCTTTGCTGCACACCCTGTTGCCCTTCGTACGTCTTCACCCCGCCCGTAAAAGTGTCCGTGACTGTGATCGTGTATCGAACATCTGTCAGGGCGCCAAAGAAGACCCAAAACCGGCCGTTCACCGCGGTGCCGTCCAGAATCTTCACCAAAAGCTCGACGTTCGTCTCTCCAAAAAACCAGAAATATCCGGAATCGCCCGTGAGCGGGACCGCTACCCCCTGCCCCGATCCAGTCGGCGTCTGCCAGCCAACCTCGACCCGGAAACGGTTGCGGTTAAGGAGCAGCTGGCCGCTTTGAGGAGACGAGCCGGTAACCTCAGTGGCCAACCCAACCGATCCCTGCGACGCGGAATCCGCAAAGGCGGTGATGTCGTTCCGACCTGCCTGAACCCCGAGGGAGGAGTGGTACGTTTTGATATGACCTGTGGTTGAATCGGTGATAATCAAATCGTATTCCACATCAGTGAGCGCGCCATAGAAGACCCAGTAATGCCCGTTAACGCTTCGTCCGTCGAGGATTTTCACGAGCAGCTCGAGGTTGTCGGGACCGAAGAACCAGAAATATCCGCAGTCATTCGTCAGGTTAACCGGAACGCCCGAATGAGTGATTCCGGTGCCCGGCTCCTTCCACTGGACTTCGACTTTAAATCGGCCCTCGTTAAGAGTCAGATATCGGTACGATTGAGAGACGACCAGAGTCTGGCCTCCAGCAATCAGCTTCCCTACGCGCTCAAGCCCGCTCTCATTCGGGGCGACCGTATATTGGATTGTCCCATTGCCGTTTCCGGCCGGCGTTGAGGTGATGGTGATCCAGTCCACCGTGCTCTTCGCCTGCCAGGGACAGATGCCGGACGCGGTAATGCTCAAGCTGCCTGAACCTCCCTGGCGCCCGTACGCTGTCTTTCTCTCCGAAATTGAGCAGTCGCACATGCGAGCCTGCACGTACCAGATGTCGAAGACCGTATATACGAAGTGAAATAGATGCCTGTCTTCATCCGCCTGAAACCAGCCGCCATCCCACTGTGAGGACGTCATTCCGTAAATCTCCCACGGCGGCGTCAAGTCGACGAAATCATCGCCCTCGAAGACTGTGAAGCCCATGGCCTGGTAGGTCCCCGGGTATTTATAGGCGAGGAAGCGTCCGCCCTGGACCCCCACCTCCAGATCCTGCATGAAGCCCCAGCCGCTTGCCGTCACGGGTGTTCCGAAAGGTCCAGCGCTGTTGTTCAGGTAACGTACTCCGCCCGTCTCCCCTCGGAAGACGACATGGGCAACTCCTTGGGAATCCACCGCCAGATCCGCGTCAAGGGCAAAAAACAGCGTGCTCCCGTAAACCAGGACGGGCGGGGAGAAGGAGCCTCCGCCGACGTTGTTGGTGTAAAGGAGGTCTTGGTTGCCGCTTGGGTTCTTTCCCCAGAAGAGCATGTGGATGGACCCGCCAGGGTCGGACCTCAGGCAGGGGGAACCAGCTTGCTCATATCCGGGGGCCGCCAGCGGCTGGAGATCGGGGAAAACGCCCGCAGCTCCCTTCGCGTAGTACGCGATTGCTCCCAGGTTGGCGGCAAGGTGGACACGCCCCAGTCCGTCAATGGCAATTGAGATGTGGGACGCGCTTTCGACAATGGTGTGATCGGGTTTTCGAAAGGCGGTCAATGGAATGCTGAATGAACCGCTCGCATTTTCCGTGTAACAGAGCAATCCAGACCCACTCAATTGACCTTCAGTCCGGTAGTAGGCGATATGGGCATGGCCCTGCCCGTCAAGTGCAATCACCGGCACCTTGGAGTAGTGAGGGTTGTGGGTGAAATGAGCGTCCGGAGGTACGGGCGCCGTGGGAAGCCGCACTGGTGGAGAGAACGGCCCGCCCACATTGTTTGTATAGAAAACCTCGCTCGCGACGCCGTCCGGAGCGCCCTCCTCCGGGAACCAACCGACAAAGGCGACATGAGTCTTCCCGGCGGCGTCCATAGCAGACGCGGCCATGGTGGAGACCCAGTCGGGGTGTTGCGAGATGTCTTTGGGCGGCGAAAACGTGACAGCGGGGCCGGCTGTCTTCCACAGCCCGTCCCCATCCCCGGAGTACACCGTGCCTCGGCGATTGGGATCGGCCGCAAGGGCAGACACGACCGAACCTTCTCTTATTCGCATCCAATTCGCGCCGGCGTTGAGGCTCTTGTAAGTTCTTGAGCTGGTCCCTGCGTAAATCGTGCCGGTATTGAGAGGATCGATTGAAAGATAGTCCACACGGAACCCGGCCATTTCCGGGTTGGCGGGACAGGGCTGCCAAGCTGCCCCTCCATTCGCCGTCTTGTAGATTCCCTGGCCGTCTGTCCCCAAATAGACCGTTTCGGGGTCCTCCGGGTCGATTGCCAGCGAGCTGACGTCGACATCCGGCAGTCCTCCGCCCACCGGTTGCCAGGACTGTGCTCCGTCGGTGCTCTTGTAGAGGCGGCTGACGGCAGACCGGAACCCGGCATAGAGGGTGCCGGCGCCCGGCGCAATTGCCAAGACCTGGGCGCTCGGCAAGGTTCCCTCCACGCCCGAATTTGCTTTCTGCCAACTGGCTCCCGCGTTGTTCGTCCGGAACACACCATCGCTCGTTGCGGCATAGAGAACGCCGGGGTTCGAGGGATGAGC
>RPQK01000848.1 GCA_003819755.1 Acidobacteriota bacterium
CGTCGTTTTCCGGGGGTGTCGCCTGGAAAACGGCTCCACCCCCGGCTACTCTCCTCTCACGCCTCCGGCGTAAGGAAGTAGCCGAGCCCTTACGCCTCATTGGGCCTGTCTCGCAAGATGCGGACGTCTCATTTTAACGCCTATGCCCTTCCAAGGTTCGGTCACCCGGGGCTACAGGCCTTGGTCCCTTCGGGGCTCTGCTGGTTGGCTTCAAGACTGCCGGTTGCCGACGTAACAAAAACTGGTTACGAGATGCGTATAAAGTGCAGCTGGCGACGCCGCACTCCATATAGCCACCGCCTCGGCGCAAATGCTGACCAACTCCGGTTACGTGGATACCCCAGAGGAGCGCTTATGCCCCGAAAGGGGGCCCGAAAAAAGGGGTTCGGTCCTAACGCCTGTGGCCGTCTCGCCCTGGGAGCGCGGCCATCACCGGAAAACCAGCTCGGCTACGTGCAGCTGCCGCGTCCAGGCGCCCGTTTCCAGGGCGTCGAAGCAGATCGCATTGCCGGTGCGATTCCAGCGCGGGTGGAGATCGCAACGAACGTCGCCGCCCATATATTCCCGCATGGGGAAGCTGCCAAGGGTTAATCCGTATCCCGACTTCAGATCGAAAATAGCGAGACACTTGCTTCCCGCAGCCGCTCGTGAGCAAACTGACCTGCTACCCTCGCCTCGCCAGATGTGGACATCCCACATATTCTGCGCGATACTGATGTGGTGATGCCACAGGAGGGTTAATGGGCTCCAAGCTGGATCTTCTTCAGGGCACGCTCGATTTACTGGTTCTCCAAACGCTCGAGTCTATGGGACCGTTGCACGGCTACGGACTGGCAAGGCGTATCGAACAACTCAGTGGAGACGAAATCCTGCTCAATCAAGGGACGATTTACGCCTCCCTCGTGCGCCTGCAACAGCGTCGCTGGATCAAGGCGGAGTGGGGAACGTCGGAAACGAACCGGCGCGCGAAGTACTACTCCATCACCGGGGCTGGACGCAAGCAGCTCGCCGAGGAAACGTCGAACTGGCAACGGCTGGCAGCGGTTATCGGGCGGGTACTGGCTTTGTCGCAAGGCGGGTCCAAATGACCGGACGAATACATGAATGGTGGGAACGGGTCGTAGGTTTCGTCCGGGGGCGTCGGACGGATCGCGACTTGGAAGACGAGCTCGCGGCTCACATCGAGATGGCGACGGAGGATAACCTGCGCCGCGGAATGAGCCCGGTCAACGCCCGCAGGGCGGCGATGGCGAGCTTCGGCAGCCAGAGCGCTGCAAGGGAAGCAGTTGGTGATCAACGGGGACTGCCCAGGCTCGAGTCGTTCTTCACGGACTTGACCCACGCGTTTCGTGGAATGCGGCGCAGGCCGGCATTCACCGGCGTTGTCGTCTTGACCCTGGCACTCGGAATCGGAGCGAACACGGCCCTGTTCAGCCTGGTTGAGACAGTGATGTTGCGGCGCCTGCCTGTCCGCGAACCGCAGCAACTGTTCTTCCTGCAGAACGTTGGTTCCAAAGGGGCGAACGGAGCGCCGCCGTACCCCTGTTTCGAACTTTTTCGAGAGCAGACACGGGCTTTCGACGGGATGGCCGCGTTCGTGTTCGACAAGCTGGATCTCCTGGTCGACGGCCAGGCGGAGCAAGTGTCCGGCGAGCTCGCCTCCGGCAGTTATTTCGAGCTGCTCGGCGTGAGGCCGGCTATCGGCCGTTTGCTCACCGCTGCGGACGACCAACTGCAGCCGCCGGTCGCGGTGATCGGGTACCGTTACTGGCAAAGACGCTTCGGAGGCGACCGCGCCGTTCTGGGCAAGGTCATTACCTACAAGCGGGTTCAAATGACGATTGTCGGGGTGATCGAAGAAGGGTTCCTGGGCCTGACTCCCGGTCACCCCACCGATGTGACGCTTCCATTTACAGTTCAAGGGCCCGGCATTCTCCAGGAGAAGGGGAACTGGGGCTTCGATGTCGTTGCGAGGCTGAGGCCGGATGTCTCGATCGGGCAGGCGCGCGCCCAGGTGGACGCCATCTTTCAGAACTACATGGCGGCCCTTTCCCACGACAGGGAGATGCGAGCCCAGTACTTCGACCACATGGAGCTGGCTGAAGCGTCGAAAGGGCTGGACACGGTCAGGAGCAGGTTTTCCAGGCCTTTGTTGGCGCTGATGGGATTGGTGGGTCTTGTTTTGCTGGTTGGCTGCGCGAATCTCGCCAGTCTGTTCATGGCTCACACGGACAGCCGCCGCCGCGAATTCGCCATTCGCCTGACGGTGGGGGCAGGACGCGGAAGGCTTTTGCGGCAACTGCTCACCGAGATCCTTCTTCTTTTCGGCCTGGGAGCGGCCCTGGGACTCGTGTTTGCGCTTTGGGGAAGCCGGCTCCTGGCGGGTTTCCTGGCAGTCGAGCGGACGCCTGTTCTGATCAACCCGCATTTGAATACTCCGGTTCTTGTCTTTACAGCCTGCATTGCGCTGCTCACTGGACTGGTTTTCGGCGCCCTGCCTGTCCTCGGAGCGGTGCGTACCGCTCCATACCCGGCGTTGCATGAAACGGGGAACCGAAGCACCGATTCGCGGACGCGGATGGGCGTCCGCCAGGTTCTGGTCGTCACCCAGGTGGCGTTGTCACTGACTCTGCTGGTCGGGGCCGGGCTCTTTGTTCGAACACTTGCCAATCTGGATCGCCTTGATCTGGGCTTTCGACCGCACGGGGTCCTCACGCTGAGCATCAGCCCGGTGCTCTACATGACACCGGCCGGCCCGTCTTATACCGATGAGCGCCTGGACTCGGTCTGGGCAGAGTTGCTCGGACGGGTCCGAGCCTCGCCGGGGGTTGAATCGGCCAGCCTGGCGTGGCTGACTCCCCTGAGCGGCCGTGATCGTGGAGTCCGTATCAGTGTGCCGGGTGTCGAAGCGGATCCCAACATTGGTCAGAACCATGTTTCCGACGGGTACTTTGAGACCTTCGGCATCCCGGTGGTC
>RPQK01000849.1 GCA_003819755.1 Acidobacteriota bacterium
TCGGCAAGATCTTCGGCGCCGGCCGGGCACGGGAAATCGAAGTAGCGCTGAAGTACACCTTCTGACCTGCAGGCGCCGAAGGACCTGAAGGACCTGAAGGACCTGAAGGACCGGAACGACCGGAAGGACAGTAAGTACCGTCCTTCAGGTCTTTCAGGTCCTTCTGGTCCTTCACGTCCTGAAAGCCTGCAAGCGCTTCTTCCCGCCTCGTGGTAGCATTTGCTCTTATGGCTACCACTGACCAATTCAGCTTCTGGCTTCGATCCGAACTTCAGCAAATCCGGGACAGCGGGATGTACAAGGAGGAAAGGGTGATTGTTTCTCCGCAGAGCGCTGCCGTCGCGACGGCGGGCGGAGATGCGATAAACATGTGCGCCAATAACTACTTGGGTCTGGCGGACAATGCGGAGATCATCCAGGCATCCGCGGACGGGCTTCAGAGCCGCGGATTCGGGATGGCGTCCGTCCGCTTCATTTGCGGGACCCAGGATTTGCACAAGGCGCTCGAACAGCGGATCGCGCGGTTTCTCGGGACAGAGGACGCCATCCTTTATACGTCCTGTTTTGATGCCAACGGGGGCCTTTTTGAGACGCTCCTTGGCGCCGATGACTGCGTGATCAGCGACGCTCTTAATCACGCCAGCATCATCGACGGCGTCCGGCTCTGTAAAGCCGAGCGCAAGATCTATCAGCATCTCGACATGGCTGACCTGGAAGCGAGGCTGCAAGAGGCGTCGGGCCGCCGTTTTCGAATGATCGCGACCGATGGCGTTTTCAGCATGCACGGTGACCTGGCGCCGCTTCCTGACATTTGTGACCTGGCCGAAAAGTACGGAGCGCTGGTCATGGTCGACGACTCGCATGCAACGGGATTCATCGGCCCGACCGGTCGCGGAACGCCGGAACACTTCGGGGTAGCCAAGCGTATCGACATCGTCACCAGCACGCTGGGAAAGGCGATCGGCGGAGCATCGGGCGGTTTCACCACCGGCCGGAGAGAACTGGTCGAATTGCTGCGCCAGCGCTCTCGCCCCTATCTTTTCTCAAACAGCGTGGCTCCGGTCGTCGTATCGGGCACGCTCAAAGCCCTTGATCTTATCGAGCGAAGTCCCGAGCTGGTGCGAAAGCTGGCCGAGAACACGGCTTATTTCAGGCGGCAGATGACCGCGCACGGCTTCAACATCAAAGATGGGATACATCCGATCGTCCCCATCATGCTGGGAGACGAGAAACTCACGGCGGAGATGGCCAGTCGCCTCAACGCGCGCGGGATTTTTGTGGTCGGCTTCAGTTACCCGGTTGTTCCCCGCGGGCAGGCGCGAATCCGCGTCCAGATCTCCGCGGGTCATACCCGGGAACAACTGGACCGGGCGATTCAGATGTTCGTCCAGGTGGCGGAGGAAATCGGCCTGTTGAAGGCAAAGGCGGACTGAGCGGGTAAGAGGCAGGTCACTGGGCCTCAAACATCTGATCGGATATTAGCTTACGAGCCTCCGCGCGCAAGGAGGAAAGCCGGGAACCGAAGATCAGGGAGGCGGCTGCGCAGCACGCCCCTCCGATTGCGACCGTCCACGGGGCGCCGATCCGTTGCGCCAGAAAACCCGCAAACAAAGCGCCAAAAGGCGCCATGCCGAGAAACATCATCGAGTAAACGGCCATGACCCGGCCGCGCAGGCGGTTGGGTGACATCGCCTGGATCAGGCTGTTGGAAGATGCCATCTGGGAAAGCATGAAAAAACCGACCCCGACGAGGAGCACGCCCGACAGCCAGAACAGAGTTGATAGTCCGAACAGAATCAGGCTCGCCCCGAATCCCAGAGAAGAACCGGCTATCACTCTGCCGATGCCGCGGAGACTGGGCCGGGCCGCGAGGAATAGAGCGGCGGCCAGGGCCCCGACCCCGGAGAGTCCCATGAGAATGCCCAGCCCCCGGGCGCCCCCATGCAGGATCTGATCGGCGAAGATCGGCATGAGGACGCTATAGGGCATGCCGGTCAGGCTGGTGATGCCCAGCAGAAGCAGCAGGGCACGAATCGGGCGGGACTTCCAAACGAAGCGAAACCCCTCCGCGATGTGAGACACGGTGGAGCCAGCCGGGCGCTGTCGGCTCACCGGGCGAATGTCCATCATCAGAAGGCCCGTAATAACCGCCACATAACTCGCGGCATTCAGGAAAAAACACCAGCCCTCACCGAGGGCCGCGACCAGTATCCCGGCCACGGCGGGACCCACGATGCGAGCCCCGTTGAACACGGAGGAGTTCAGTGCAATCGCATTCGTCAAGTCCTCCCGCCCGACCATTTCGACAATGAAGGACTGCCGCGCGGGAATATCGAAAGCGTTAACCAAGCCGAGGGTTATATTTAGCGCGAATACTTGCCAGACTTGCACGAGCCCGCTAAGAGTAAGACCGGCCAGAATGAACGCGAGCACCATCGAGGCCGTTTGAGTGGCAATCACGATCCGATGGCGGCTGTGCTGGTCGGCCACCGCGCCGCCGATCGTGGCGAGCAGCAGTACGGGAAGCTGCCCGGCGAAAACCACCAATCCGAGCAGCGCCGACGAGTGGGTCAAGCGGTAGACAAGCCAGGACAGGGCGATTGACTGCATCCAGGTGCCGATGAGCGAGATCATCTGGCCGGAGATAAAAAGGCGGAAGTTGCGGTGCCGCAGCGAAGCCAGCATGGCCGGCAGCCGCGATTCCCGAACTAACGGTGACTTGTCCGCCATCTCTATCCATTTTCATCTCCGGCAACTCCAAACTGAAGTGCTGATGTGCGTCACAAATCCATTCCTGACGGCTTTTCAAACGGCCCGGGGAAATGCTAAGCTGTTGGGCGTCGTATATCTTCAGATTGTGGGCCGCTAGCTCAATTGGCAGAGCAACTGACTCTTAATCAGTAGGTTCGAGGTTCGATTCCTCGGCGGCTCACCACTCCCGTTCAGCGTTCAGCGTTCACCGTTCA
>RPQK01000850.1 GCA_003819755.1 Acidobacteriota bacterium
GGGGAGGTAGTTCTCAGTAGAAGCCCGTGCCCCGAGGATTGCCAGACCTTACGTTGACAGAATTGTCGGATACACCTTGCGCACGACTCGTACGATTTCCGCTGTATCCTCTTCGGTAAACTTCGGGCCAACGGCAACACCTCCGAAGCGGTCTAGTATCTCGATCGTCCGAGGGCAACAGGCTGCTCCGTAGCGGATGGAACGGCCGCGCTCCGACGTGAATGACGGCCATGCCGGGTGAACCGTGCGCTTCTTTTCGATGTAATCCTGTATGGGGAGGACGACTGAACCGGAAGGAGGTCCGGCCGCAACCCCATCCCTGCGCAAAGCGGCAACGTACCGGTCACGCTGGTCCTTGGATTTGAAACGAACAAAGACGCCGACACCGATTTCACCCGCGGCGTCCGGGCGCCGGCGGAAATGGATTCCGGGCAGGTCGGCCAGACCTTGGTAAATCTGAGCGGCGGCCGCCCGCGTTCGCCTGACAATCTCAGCCAGTTTTCTGGTTTGCGCAAGGAGCACGCCGCCAGTGAACTCACTCATTCGGAAATTGCAGCCGACGAAGGATTGAAGCTGGGCCTTTCCCACCAGGGACTCGTGGGGTGCTCGGAAGCTGCCGACATCGTGGAAACGGCCTCCGCGTTCAAAGAGCACCGGGTCATTCGTTACTACCGCCCCACCTTCACCGGCCGTGATAGTCTTGTTCAACTGGAGACTGTAGATAGCGATATCACCCATCGAGCCTAGAGGCTTTCCGTTGTAACTGCCGCCCACACTCTGCGCGCAGTCTTCGAGGACTTTCAGATTGTGCTTCCGGGCAAGAGCCAGGATGCGGTCCATGTCGGCAGGATTCCCCTGAAGATGCACCGCCATGATCACCTTGGTTTGGGGGGTGATCTTGCTCTCGATGTCGTCTGGATCGATATTGAATGATTCGTCGATTTCGGCAAACACGGGCAGCGCGCCGGCCAGGACGATGGCGGAGTAGCAGGAATGCCAGGTCCAGGCGGGCAGTATGACCTCGTCACCTAGACCGACTTCCAAGGCTGCCATCGCCGTTTGAAGCGCAGCCGTCCCGGATGTCACCGCCAGGCAGTAGCTCGACTTCATGGCTTGCGCGAATTCCTTCTCGAAAGTGGCCACTTTCGCGGGCTGTCGGTTGCCAGGCCCATACCACCGGAATGGCGAGCGGCTCTCCATCACGTCCATCAGCTGGTTGCGCTCCTCTTCACCGTAGAACTGCGGGCCGAAGTATTCTGCAGACGGTCGCACGCGTGACGTTGGTTTGCCGGGAAGAGTCTGGCCCGTCGCTCTCCCGGCGACACCAGCGAGGGCTGAAGACACAAGGAAATTCCTGCGATTTATCATCCGAAACCTCCTGCCAAAGATGACGGTTTTTCTCAGCACAGTCCCTCCCGGATAGTACACCCTGTGCCGGCCCCGCTTTAAGTTTCCGTTTGGTTTCCACTCAATCCCTTAGCGTTCGGCCCATTCAAAACCCCGTGCTTACGGGGAGCAGTGGCTTGATCGACCCCTACGCAACCCTTTCAGGTTGGGATCTTACACTCCCGCCCCCCAGGGTAGGCCTGCTCTTTACCCATAAGTCGGCCCGAAACGAAAGAAGGCGAGTCTCTCTGGAGCGCCAGGGTGTTGAAAGAGTCCTTAAGGCCTGAAAGGCCGGCACACAATAGCCCGGGGCGGAGCGGTTTTTGCGTAGCCCCGGGTTGACGGGCGGCGCCAGGAACGAGCCCTGAAAGGGCGGCAAGAAGCCACAAACGTGGCCGGTTGTCCATCTTGCCGCCCTTTCAGGGCTCCTGACCGCATGATCCTGAAACCCAGGGCTACGCAAAAAGCGCTCCGCCCTGGGCTATTATGTGCCGTCCTTTCAGGCCTTAAGAGGTATTTCGGTGCCCTCGTCCAATACGCGCTTCAAAGGCCCCTTTTGTTTCCGGCGGACTTATGGGTAAAGGGCAGGGGTAGGCCGCCAAAGCGAGACCAACCCTTATAGTCTTTTTGCCAATAAGCGCTAACTTGTGTGTAGGAAAACGTATGGGACTTGGCCCCCAAGCTTTTAATTATCAAACCGTTGGCTTTTGACCATCGAGACCGGTCAGCCCTCTCCAGGCCGGTCTGACTTGGACTTCGCAGACTTCGGCTTCACCGGCATAAGCCGGACCTTGTCAATCCGGCGATCGTCCATATCGATGACCTCGAACTTCCAGCCGCGCCACTCGAACTGCTCGCCCGTGACGGGAATTTTCCCCAATTGCTCGAGAACAAAGCCGGCCACCGTGTCGTAGTAGTCCTCTTCTGCCTCTGCATCGATCCGAAGCAGGGTGCGCAACTTATCTACCGGCAAAGCACCGTCAACAAGGTACGACCCGTCCACCAGCTGCACGATCTCCTTCTCCTCGGGGAGATCCATCGAGCGGATGTCGCCGACGATCGCTTCCATCATGTCGTGATGAGTGACCAGCCCTTCCACTTGCCCATATTCGTCGACGACCAGCGCCAGGTGCATACCGGTCTGTTTGAACAGGTCGAGCATCCTCAGGGCCGGATTGCTCTCGGGGACGAACAGCGGTTTTCGCAAAAGGGCAACCAGGTCGAGAGGTGTGCCGGAGAGGCAGGCCGCGAGCAGGTCCTTGGCTCGCGCTATCCCCAGGATCTGGTCCAGTCCGCCTTCACATACCGGAAAACGGTTGTGCGGATGAGCGGCAATGACTTCCCGCAGCTGTTCAGGGGAGGCATTGTTGTCGATCCAGACGACGTCCGGCCTGGGTGTCATGAGGGCACTGACCCGCCGGTCGGCGAAACGGAAGACGTTAAGGACCATCTCCTGCTCACTCGGGAGGAAGACCCCGGCTCGGGTCCCTTGTTCAATCATCAGCTTGATTTCATCTTCAGTCGCCACACGTTCCGGTTTTGGAGGAAGGCGAAGGAGTA
>RPQK01000851.1 GCA_003819755.1 Acidobacteriota bacterium
GCCTTCGGAGACGATGTTGTACCTTTCGAACACGCTGCGGGTCAGATGCCCGGTCAATTGCATGGCGACGCGTTCCGGGACTCCGGCCCGGACCAAATTCCTGACTGCGGTTCGTCTGAGATCGTGGGGGATGCGTCCGAAGACTCCGGCTTTCTCGCACGCTTGGCGCCAGGCGGCCCGAAAGTCGCGGATCACCTTGCCCTTGCGATTGAAGACGTAGGGGCATGTGACGCCTTTGGCCTTCAGGCGCACGGCTTCGGTCCATTGGCCCTCCAGCACGGCCCGCAGATCGCGGGTAAACGCAAAGACGCGTCCTTGGCGGTTCTTCGTCATGCCGGGGAAGAGACGCCGGTCTGCGAAAAAATTCACAAAAGCGCTTTGGCCTCTATGCCCGGCAGGGTTAACATGGGGGCGGGGCAAGCCATTTTGAAGTATGGATAACCGTTCAAAGATTTTCCTCTTCGCCATCCTCATCTCAACCACACCGACGCTTCTGCTCAGCGGCGTCAATATCTGGACTGGCGGGCGACCTCCCGCCCAGAACCCGCCGAGTATCCTGCTGCTCGCGCAGGCCCCTTCGGCTCCAGAAGTGATTTATGCGGTCGGGCATACCCAGCTGTACAGGAGCACCAACTCGGGGGCAAACTGGGCGGTCGTATACGAATATCCGTCGTTACTGCAAACCCGGTTCGTCGTCGTGAGTCAGGCTGATCCGAACACGGTTTTCACCGCTTCTCATAATGGCCAATTTCTTAAAACAACCAACGGTGGAAGGACCTGGTTTCCACTCGAACCCGATTCGACGCAGCCGGGCGCCCTGTGGGTATTGGAGCGGTTGACCGGTCCCCCGGAAACCCTGATTGCGGCACGAGGGAGTGGTGCGTCCGCAGACTCCAAGAGCCTCTTTTTAAGCACGGACCGGGGCGCCACCTGGACCTCCCTCCCCCTCTCCGGTGTCAGCTTTCGGGCCTTTGCGTCGGCCTCCCCAAATGGACTGATTCTCTATGGGATCGGACGCAAAGCCGGCAGCACGGCCCTGAATCCTTCCTTCTACCGTAGCACGGACGGCGGCACAACCTGGGATGAGCTGAGTTGGCCCGGCTCCGGGGGAGAAGAGATCGCCATCGACCCGGTTGATTCAAAGACCGTTTACGCCTGGGATTTCTGGGGGGATTTCTTCGAAACGAAGGACTCCGGGACAACGTGGAAACGGAATCAGGGACTCAGCGAGGCGCGCGTATATGAAATCGATTCCGTTCCTTCAAATCCCGGCGTCCTGTATGCCTCGTCTTCGCACGGTTTTTTCAGGAGCTCGGACGCGGGCCAGACGTGGCAGCGTCAGTTGTCCGAGCTCACTTACGATTTGCTCCTTGCGAATCCAACCACCTTGCTTGCAGGCACGATCCGGGGCATTTCTCGCTCCGATGACGCGGGCCAGACATGGACGGACTCTTCGTCTGGTCTTTTCAAGTTGGAGGGGACGGAGCAGATCTTATCGCTACACGCTGATCCTGCCCAACAAGGAATCGCTTGGGCCGGTGCTGCTGGTTCGGGCATCTGGAAGACCATTGACGGAGGCAGCACCTGGAGCCTGATTAGTAACTCGGCAGTGTTCTTCTCGCTCAGTCCCTCGGATCCCCGGATCATGTACAGCGTTGGGGACAAATCAGTACGCAAGAGCACCGACGAGGGGAAGACTTGGATTGACTTGCCGCATACGTTCCACGGGTCCAGGATCATTTTTCCAGACGCGCACAGGTCCGATACCCTGTATGTCGCTGACACCTACTCGATTCCCACCCCTTTTGGGGGGCGCGCTGATACCACCGATCGCTGGAGGAGCACAGACGGTGGGAACACCTGGGAGAAGATTGACTTCTGGCCTCGCGCCTTCCACCCTGATACACCCGGAGTTTTCTGGGGGATCAAGGATGGGGTCAGTTACGGGCTCGCAAAGACCACTGACTCGGGGTTGACCTGGACGGCCATCAACCCGTCCCCGCCCTCAGGCTCCGCATATCTCGTTTCTTCGCCGGGCTCGTTGTACGTCAGCCCTTCCGACCCAGACGTCATGTACATCAGGGCGTTCTTTGGAGGCGGCTTGTACAAAAGCACGAACGGCGGGCGCGATTGGACGCGCGCCGGACTGGAGGGCTTCCCGGTTACTGCGTTTGCCATCGATCCGGCCCGCCCTGCCACCCTGCTTGCCGCCATCAAGCGCGAAACGTACGGACCTTACACCGTCTTCAATTCCGTCTTCCGAAGCGATGACGCCGGTTTGACGTGGCAGGAATTCAACCAGGAGATCGGCAATAAACCAGTCGCCCTGCTGGCTTTCGGTCCTGACCATACCGCGTTTGCAGGCGCGCAGCCTGGCGGGGTGTACTTCGTCCAGCTCGACGATTCGTTGTATTTTCCCCACCTGACGTCGGTCGCCGAGGGACAGTTCACCGGGTTTGCCGTGGCAAATCTGAGCGGGTCCGACACGCAGTCGGAGTTTCTTGCTTACGATGCCGACGGGACGACGATCAGCGGCCCTATGAATGTCAAGATCGGCCCCGGAAGCCAATGGTCGAACTTGGCGGGAAGCCTGTTGGGGAAGGGTTTTGAGGGGAGCCAGCGCCGGGGTTGGGCGCACCTGAAAGGGGTTCCCTACGCAGCTGCCGGCTTTTTCTCTCTCGGCTGTCCGGATCTGTCGTTCCTGGACACCGCAGAGGCGATTGCGCGGCCCTTGGAGCACTTTGTGTTTCCCGAGATTCGCATCCCGCCGGCCATCACGCGCTTCCACATTGCTAACCCGGGATCCGGGATGGCCACCCTTTCTTTGCAGCTACGCGCCGCTTCCGGTCAGCTGGCCGCTCCCGCGGTGAACAGGCAGGTGGCAGAAAACGGGGTCTTGGTGGTCGACCTTACCGATCTGTTCCCTGCCTCGAGCA
>RPQK01000852.1 GCA_003819755.1 Acidobacteriota bacterium
ACCCAGATGCGATTATTATATAGTCACGAACTCCTTTCTGTGACCCAAAAAACGTCTCCAGACTTGAGCAATAGTGGCGACCAGGTCCACCATGGCTTTGTTGCCGTTCGCTTCCCCTTTTTCGATTATCAAGAAGCGGGATCATCACCTGTCCTTCAGAATTACGGTCATAACTGCCCGCGACGCAGCTGGTCAGCGGCTTTGGCGATGGCCGCAGCAGCGGCGCGCACTTCTTCGACAGTCGTATTCCTGCCGGTCGAAAGACGGATGGTGCCGCGGGCCCAGTCCTCGGGGATAGCCATCGCCTCAAGCACATGAGAAACGCGAACCTGTCCTGAATGACAGGCGGCGCCGGCGGATGCGGCGACGAGGGGTTCGATCGCCGCAAGCAGCTGGTCGGCGTTTATGTCTCGGATGCTGATGCTCAAAGTATTGGGAAGTCGTTGGTCTCGGTGACCATTGACCCGGACATCCGGAATGGACTGGCAAAGGCCCCGTTCCAGTTCGTCCCGGCAGGCCCGCATCTGCGCCATGTCTTCGCTCAGGCGGTGCCGGGCCACTTGGCAAGCCTCGCCAAGCCCGACGATCTCCAGAACATTTTCGGTTCCCGGCCTCCGGCCCCGTTCCTGGCCCGCCCCGCGCATCAGGGGATGAAGGAGAACTCCGTCGCTCACGTAAAGAGCACCCACGCCCTTCGGGCCGTAGAGTTTGTGCCCGGCCACCGTGAGCAGGTCTACCCTCAGCTCGCGAATATCGGTCGGGATCTTGCCGACGGATTGGGCAGCGTCTGTGTGCAAGAGAATTCCGCGGGGTCCGGCGATCTCGGCCACTTCCCGGATCGGCTGGATAGTCCCCACCTCATTGTTCGCGTGCATTAGCGTGATCAAGATGGTATCGGAACGGATCGCCTCCGCGACATCGACGACGCGAACCAGGCCGCTGCCGTCCACTGGAAGCCAGGTGATCTCGAATCCTTCGGTCTCGAGCTGCCGGCACACCTCGGTAACCGCGGGGTGTTCAATCCGGCTGGTTATGACGTGACGGCCGCGCTCCGAGCTTGCCAGTGCGGCTCCACGGATGGCGTAGTTGTTCGATTCCGTGCCACCGCTCGTGAAAATGATTTCTTCAGGCTCGACGTTGAGCAGACCGGCCACCTGGCTTCGTGCCTTCTCAACGGCGGTGCGAGCCACGGTCCCAAAGCGGTGAGCGCTCGAAGGATTGCCGAAATGCTCCTCCAGGAACGGCCGCATGGCGGCTGCAACCTCCGGAGCAAGGGGCGTAGTGGCGTTGTAGTCGAGATAGATCGGCCGTCTGGCCTGTTTACCAACAGACGAGCTCAAATTCGTTTCCACTTCAATGATATTCCTCTCAAACCCAACGCCCTGAAGTCAGCTGTCCTGACCAACCGCGACCGGAAACCCTTCGGCCTGCCAGTCCTGTACGCTTTGCTCCAGCCGGAAGGCCTCAAACCCATGCGCACGCAGCATCTCGACGGCCTCGACAGCCAGGACACAATAAGGTCCGCGGCAGTAGGCCACGATTTCTCGGTCGACAGGCAGATCCGAAAGCCGCCGTTCCAATTCCTTAAGAGGGACCGACAAAGCCCCGGGGATGTGAGCGGCGCGGTATTCCTCGACCGGGCGCACATCGAGCACCGTAACCGCACCCTCGCGCACCTTCGAGAGCAACCCTTCGCGGGAGACGGGCTCGAGCCCTTCCCGACCGGCGAGGAACTGGCGCGTGATTTCCCGCACCTCTGTCAGCCGCGTCTCCGCCAGCAGCCTGAGCGAACGCAGGAATAGACATACCTCTTCGTCGGCCAAACGGTATGTTACAAACAGGCCCGATTTTTCAGCTTCTATGAGCCGGGCGGTCCTCAGGACCTTCAGCTGTTGCGAGGTGTTGGCGATTCCCAGATTGGCTTCTTTGGCCAGCGCCTCGACGGTGCGCGGCCCCTGGCAAAGCAAGTCGAGCAGCTCCAGCCGGCCGGGATTGGAGATGGCCTTTCCGATGCGGGCAAACTGCTCGTAAATCGCGCTCTTGAAGCGGCTATTTTGCTTCTCCATATACTTCATTATTTTCAGAGTTTTTTGAACTAGTTCAACCGCCAAGAGGTTTACACGGGTGGCATACGTCAGTATTATATTGACTAATGTATTAACCCGCTCAGCAAATACGCTTGGAGAAGTCCATGACCAATGGTGGGCATCGAACGGACCATTCTGCCACTGATCGCCGAGCAAGAGTCCGGCCTGGCTTCCAAGGCAGCCGCTCTTTCCTTCATCAGCAGCTTCGGGATTGTGCGATGGTGTGTCCAACGCTTCTGGCCGCAATTGGGGACATCGCGCATCCCGAGTGGAGGGCGTCGGCCGTAGGCGTCTACCGGTTGTGGCGTGATAGCGGATACGCGCTTGGGGCCCTGCTTGCCGGTATCACCGCGGATCTGTTTGGCCTGCGCTGGGCTATCGTTATCGTGGCCCTTCTGACGCTGGCCTCCGGCGTCATGGTGGCGGCGGTGATGAGGGAAACCGTTTCCAGAGACGACAATGGCGTTTTACAGAGACCACATTTACACACAACTGGTCGACAGACTGGGTAACCCGCCGCCCATTCGGGACGTCCGGCAGCGGCTTCTTCCTTTGGCGAAGGGTACAGTCCTGGAGATCGGCGCTGGATCGGGCGTGAACTTCGCCTATTATGATCCAGCAAAAGTGACCCGGCTCTACGCTATCGAGCCGAACACGCGCATGATTCGACTTGCCGAAAAGCGGCGCACCCAAACGCAGCTGGATATCGAGTTCCTGGACTTGCCGGGGGAACGAATCCCATTGGGAGATGGCACTGTCGATACGGTAGTCAGCACTTTTACGTTGTGCACGATACCCGGCGCTTCAGAAGCCATCCGTGGCATCGGACGAGTGCTGAAGCCGG
>RPQK01000853.1 GCA_003819755.1 Acidobacteriota bacterium
CCGCAGAGGACTCGCTCACTGCTGGGGGTTCAGTAACTGCAGGAGATTCTGTTGGTGCGGCGGAGTTGGTCGCAGGCGGCTGGACCGGTTCTTCTGAGGCCACTGGACCTTGGGCCTCGGCCGCGAGATCGGTCGTCGGCTCTGGAGCGGGGACGCCTTGGCCGTCAACCGGTTCGGAACTTGCCTCTCCGGTGGCCGGCACGGGAGTCTCGACGGTCTGCGGCGCCTGCGCTGTGAGGTCGGGCGTCGGCTCTGCGGCCGGGGCCGCCTCGCCCTCAGCGGAAGCGACCGAGGGAGGCTCGGCCGGTGCAGGAGCCCGCAGCGCGATCGTCTGAGGCTCGGTCAGCTGGGCGGCTGAAGCCGAACCGGCTGGGGAGCCCGCAGCCTGCTTCTCCTCGGGAACGGGAACCGACTTGTCGGCATGCGGGCGCCGCGGCGGTTCGGCTGCAGGATCAACGACGAGCGCCAACTTGAGAAAGCCTTCGCGGCGCCCCCTGAAAAGGGCCAAGGCTCGATGCGAGGGAATGTTCTTCAGTGGCTGATCGACGTCGAAGTAGTCGGCGTACTTGACTCCCGCATCTTCCTTTCCCGCAACAACGCGGGAGCGCAGAATTCCCTTCTCCCAAACGTACTCGCGCAGCGATCCGACAAGGTCGGCCTTCTCGGAGAACTCCTCCATGAGGATGTGTCGGGCGCCGTCGAGTGCCGCCGAAATGTCCGGGACTCCCTTTTCGACATCCACGTAGGCAGCGGCCGCTTCTTCGGGCACAAGCTCGGGATTCTCGAAAAGCGACCGGGCCAGAGGTTCGAGCCCATGCTCTCGGGCAATCTGGGCCTTGGTCCGGCGCTTCGGCTTGAAGGGCAGATAGAGATCTTCCAAGGCCACCTTGGTCTCCGCCGCCTTCACCGCCGCCTCCAGCTCGGGCGTAAGCTTGCCCTGTTCCTGAACGGTGCGCAGGACAACCTCCCGCCGCTCATCGAGCTCACGCAGGTATCGGAGTCGTTCCTGGAGCCGCCGGAGCTGGGTATCGTCCAAGGCGCCCGTCGCTTCTTTTCGGTAGCGGGCGACAAAAGGGACGGTGGCCCCTTCATCGAGCAGCCGGATGGCGGCTGTGACCTGTTCTTCCCTGACACCAAGCTCTTTTGCGATCCGCTGATCGACGGTCTGCATACTCTCTAAAAACCCCTTACGGCTGAATACGCCGCCCATCTA
This sequence comes from Acidobacteriota bacterium, assembly GCA_003819755.1. GTDB lineage: Bacteria > Acidobacteriota > UBA6911 > RPQK01 > RPQK01 > RPQK01. The sequence continues at coordinate 1,214 of RPQK01000853.1, forward strand.
CCGGCAACTCACGGTCCGAGGCAATACCGGAGGATACGGTGGGCGTAACAAGCAGGTTGAAAAACTACACTATAAGCCAATGTCGAATCTCCAGCAATGGAGTTTGTCTTGCTTCCGACTGGCGGCCGGCATCAAAGTGACCCGGCACTCCTCTTTCGTGTGTGGGGGAATTGAGCCTGTCCATCCCCGGCAAGTGCTCAGACAGTCCCCTGTGGCATGTTGTGCCGGATGGCGTCTGCCGTGACCTGGTAATGGGAGCCGTGCCAGGCAACGGCGCCTCGTCGCAAAACGATCGTCTGTGGCGATTCGTGCCGGACCCCCGTCCGAGTCGCCAAAGCTCGCGAAATCAGCCGGTCGCGTATCACATCGACCAGGTAGACAGGAATGTCCGGCCGCTTGTTCAGGAAAAGTTCCACTTCCCGCTGGGCCGTTCGACTGATCGGGCAACGAGTGCTGTGCTTGAACACTACGGCCAGAGGTTCGTCAAACACCTTCTCCAAATCCTGCTCGCTCGTAATCTCCCTCATTGGCTCATCTGACCCAGCGCCTACCGCAAACGCTATGATCGTTTCTTCATTGTATTCCCCCCGCTCCAACTGCACCAGAAGCTGCTGCTCGCGACCCTGCGGATCGAGACAAGCCCGGCAGGCGTCTATCTCGCCAGCAGTGGCGGCGGTGAAACAGAGCCGGCAAGGATCGAGGTCCTCCCCGCCGAGGTGAACGGGCAATCCAAAGGTCCGACAGCTGAGCGGACGGGCGGAATAAAGCTCGCAGCGACCGGAGACAGGATCGAGGACGGGGCAAGCGACGTGCGAGAATTGCTCGAAGAATGCCTCCACCGAACGATCATCCTGTGAGAGAGCACCGCTCAAGGGATCACCGGGATACGCAGGGCCAAACTGGGCGAGTTGAGCCCGAGCGCGGTCGACGATTGCGAGCGCCCGGTCGGGAGCCTTGCGCTGCAGAAGCGACAAGCCGCGCTGGAGACGAAGAACATCCAGTCGGTTGATGGCGAACGGACCGATGCAGCATTCAGTGCAACCGATCCGGCAAACCAGATGCGTGCCCGCCAGGCGGTTGCGATCTTCAAGCTCTCGATCCACTTCCGCCAGGAGCTCCCTGTCCCTTGCTTCCCAATTCATGGGGAAACATCTTACTACACGGGAGAGCTACCCGGCTGACCAGCTAACCAGCTGACGGGTTTGGCCTGACGGCCTTGTCAGGAAGAGCCAGCCTACGCGGGAGCCAAACCATCCCACGCTTGGCCGGCGGCTCGCACCGCTGGTTACCCTGTTAGCTGGTCAGGAAAGCGTTTAGCTTGGATTCCGGGGAAACTCCGGGCCCGCGGCCCCAGCACCCGCAGAGCCGGGAGAGCGGGAGGGCTTGCCCATGCCCTGGAAGTCATCAAGAAGAACCGTAAGCGCCAGCGCGCGGGCCCGAACAATCAGCACTCGCCTGGCGTCTCGCGGGATTCCTGAAGCCCGGTCACTGTTCGGGCCCGCGCGCTGGCGCTTGCGGTTCTGATGACTTTCAGGGCACGAGCAAGCCCTTTTCTTTCCAAGCCTTATGGGTGCTTTGGGCGCGCGGCTTGAGTCCTCGACGGATGCAGGCTAAAGCTTTCCCCGTCAGCTGGTCAGGCGGTCAGCTGGCGGCGAGCTCCTTCAACACCTTCATTGACTCTCGGGCCATCTTCTCCGGA
>RPQK01000854.1 GCA_003819755.1 Acidobacteriota bacterium
CGCTTTCCCCTATGCAAGATCGAGCCAGACGGCCTCAGTATAGGATCGGCTCGATCTTGCACAGGGGAAAGCGGCGTCGCCTCGAGGCCTGATAAAGCGTCGGTCTCTCGTTGCCGCCGCACTCCAAATGGCTTGGCGCCAGCCTGGATTGTGGCCGCACTCTAATTATCTGGCGCCTGAAAATCGCTGGTTGAGTGGCGCGTTTTTTGCGCTGTATCGAAACCCGCGCCTCTGGAGCGCCCGCAATTGTGCCACTATAGGCGCTCCAGAGGCGCGGGGTTTCGATACAGCGCAAAAAACGCGCCACTCAACCGCCGCTGACATTGGAGGCTTGGCCGAAAATGACCCCAAAACAGGCGTCCGAGAAAAAAGTAAATGGGCTCGGGCTTACATCTTCACCCTCCCAGCCCCAACTCCTCCTTTGACGGTCGGGGGCGCTTTCGATTCGGGAGAGGTTCTCCGGTTTCCCGGTCAAACTCATCCGGGGTCCTTTTGACCGGCAGCCGGTCCTGCGTTCTTTCCTGCCACTTGATCAATTCAGTCCGGAACTGATTCAGAACCTGCCGGTAATCGGAGTTTCCTGCGAGATTCTTCAGTTCGTCGGGGTCTGCCTGGGTGTCGTACAGTTCCTCGGGCGGCCGGGAGGCTTCGAAGCAGCGCATCTGCTCCGGGGGCAGTTTTCCTTCGTCTCGCAGCCGGCGCATCGCTTGATAGGTGGGGCTGCGGACAGCGTCGGCAGGCGGGGTGTTCGGCAGGTCAGGATAGTAGTTACGAATGTATTTGAACCGCCGGGATCTGACCGCCCGTCCCAAGTCCTCGAAGTCATGCCAATGATCCTCAGCAAAGATGTAGTCCTGCACTTCTCCCTTTGGACCATCGAGCAGGGGGATCAAGCTCCGGCCGTGGAACGACTTTGGAACGGGCACCCCGGCAGCGTGGAGAAAGGTGGGCGCGAGGTCGACGGAACTGGCCAGGGCTGCGCAAATCGTGCCTTTTTTGATCCGGCCAGGCCACCGGATCATGAGCGGAGTGCGAATGCCTCCGTCGTAGAGTGTCGTCTTGTCTCTCGGAAAAGGTCGCCCGTTGTCACTGATGAAAGCCACAATAGTGTTTTCGTCCTGGCCTTGCCGGGCCAGCTCCTCGAGCACTTCGCCGACAAACCGGTCGAGCCGGCTGACCTCATCGTAGTATAGCGCCAGGTCTGCTCGAGTCTCGGGAACATCCGGCAAGTAGGGCGGAACCACGGACCCTTCAGGGAGATGAGGATTCGGAATAGCTTCTTTCTGGTAATCCCGGTGCGGGTCGAGCGCAGCCAGCCAAACGAAGAAAGGCTTGTCCTTGGGTCGATCCCGGAGAGTCGAGATCCAGTCCGCGCATCCGCTCTGGGCGTCTCCCTTCGTCACCTGAGCAGTGGTCTTGTCCGCGTCTTTGCCCACCGGCAGTTGATAGCCTGCCGGATCCGCCTCCTTGATCTGGTCAAAGCGGTTCCTGACCTCGTCACCCAGATGCCACTTCCCGGCAGCGGCAGTCCAGTAGCCGGCCTTCTTCAACAGTTCGACAAACGTCAGGTTGCGGCCAGGCAACGGCCAATGCAGTTGTTCGGCGTTGGTCGCATGGGGATAGAGCCCCGTGATCATGCTCGCCCGGCTGGGGCTGCACGAACTGGTTGTCACAAACGCATTCTGGAACCGCATCCCCTGTGCGGCCAACCTGTTCAAGTTTGGTGTCTTGACCGTCGGATGGCCGTAAGGGCTACAGTCGTTCCAACCAAGATCGTCCGCGATGATGAGGACTATGTTCGGAGCACTCGGCCTGGCGCCCCTCGCCTGGAAGAACGCGGCGGCGGCGAAGCCGAGCGTCGAGTGTTCAATGAATCGGCGACGGTTGCAGGATGCCCGCTTCACTTTCATTTCCCCCCCATTTCACTCTTCAGTCATCTGCGATATCCTCGCAACGTGAATCCCTGCCTGTTTACCCTTTTGTGGCTCGTTGTCACGACTTTCGCTGTTGAACCGCCCAAGCCCTTCGGTGCTGTTCCTACAGACAGACAGTTGCGCTGGCACCAGCTTCAGTTCTACGGCTTCATTCACTTCACCGTCAACACTTTTACAGACAAAGAGTGGGGGTACGGCGACGAACCGGAGTCAATTTTCAACCCTGCCGATTTTGACGCAGGCCAGATCGTGCGCACCGCGAAAGAAGCCGGGATGAAGGGCCTCGTCCTGACCTGCAAGCATCACGACGGCTTCTGTCTCTGGCCCTCGGAATTCACGGAACATTCTGTAAAGAATTCTCCGTGGCGCAATGGCAAGGGGGACCTGGTGCGCGACATCGCGGACGCCTGTCGCCGGCAGGGCCTTGAGTTTGGCGTTTATCTCTCTCCCTGGGACCGCAATCACAAAGACTATGGCACTCCTGCCTACATCTCTTACTACCGGAATCAGCTCCGGGAGTTGCTGACGAGGTATGGCCCGATATTCGAGGTGTGGTTCGACGGCGCCAATGGCGGCGACGGGTACTATGGTGGCGCGCGCGAGACGCGCCGAATCGACAATCGCACCTATTACGACTGGGACAGGACGTGGAGTATCGTTCGCGAGCTTCAGCCGATGGCGTGCATGTTCAGCGACGGCGGTCCCGACGTCCGCTGGGTCGGAAACGAGCGAGGTGTGGCTGGCGATCCGTGCTGGTCGACCATGGATCGAGCCGGATTACTGCCCGGACATGCCGATGCGAAACAGCTGAACGCGGGGCAGCGCGGGGGGACTGACTGGCTGCCGGCGGAAGTTGATGTCTCTATCCGGCCCGGCTGGTTCTATCATTCCAGGGAGGACGCCGCCGTCAAATCCCCCGAGCAGTTGGTGGATATCTACTACAAATCCATAGGTCGCGGGGCGAA
>RPQK01000855.1 GCA_003819755.1 Acidobacteriota bacterium
CCGTCTTCAACCCTTCCATGTTCCCCATGTACGTGAAGTTGGCCCGCGAGTATAGCGTCCCCTTCTTCTGTCCGCGGGTCGCGGCGGGACAGCCGGCCATCGCCGGAGTGCTCCGTGAAGACGACCCCCTGATGGACGGGATGGCAATGGCGAGCCCGACGGTGAAACCCGAGGGTTGGCCGGCCTTCTATGAAGATGTGCTCAAGCAGCTCAAGCCTGGCCTGACCTACCTGATCGTGCACCTGGGCTACAACGACGCCGAGCTCCAGGCGGTGATGAGCGAGCAGGCGCCTTTTGGAGCCGCGTGGCGGCAGCGGGATTTTGACGTGTTGACCAGTCCCGGCTTCGCCCGGGCGATCAAGGACAACGGCGTGATATTGGTCGGCTGGAAAGACGTCAAGAAACTGATGACGAAATGACTCTTGCTTGACTGCGGACTGGGTGCTTCCGGTGAGAATCCGCGCGCTCTCGCTGGAAAACGCTCCGCTTGCGGTTCTGTTCGGCTCGGTCACGCACGCCGGGCGACCCGCCCCGTCGAGCAAAAACGGTTGACCATGGTTTGAGGCGCCGGGGAACCAGCAACCGGGTCGGCAGAGTGAACAGAACCGCAAACGCAGCGTCTTTCAGCGCAGTGCGCGGATTGTCACAGTGAGCGAGGTGCCAGGCCAGTCCTCAGTCCTGGACGATTTTGAAAAGAAAGGGCGTCGCGGTCTCGTATCTGCCCCCTTGAGAGGTCGTGAAAAGATAAGCGGGGCGGCCACCGCGCAGGAGAATCTGCGGACGCTCCAACCGGCCGTATTTCGTCAGGTCCCTTGGGGCAGGGGGCTGCTCGACATAGGCGCGCACGGGCTGATACGCGATGAGCGGCTCGGACCACGCGAGACCGTCATCGGATTCCATGATGAGTCCCACGTCGTGACCGAATACGCCCATGTCACGCACGATCATTCTCCATTTGCCCCCCTCTCGCCAGACGAAGGCGTCCTCGCACTGGCGGTTCTCACCTCGGCTCGAAAAATCAATCAGCGGGTGAGCTTGGACCATGGTGCGCGGTCGATCCCGTTTGGCATAAACGCGTTTTCGGACGAATAAAGCCATGAAGAGTTTATCCACGAATGGACACAAATGGCCACGAAGAAAAGCAGAACAATCTGCAGCCTAGCTCGCCGCCGATCAGCAGTGTCGTTCGCCTTGCGCGAAAAACGACTTAACCCTGCCCCGGGTTCGAACCCGGGCGCCAGGCCCGGGCTGAAACCCGATCGTCACACCGAGAACGCTCTTTGGGGAATTACTGGCCTCGCACTTGGAAGAGCTGCGGCGCGAGTACTACGCGGAGGTCCGGGTTGTAGTAGTCGTACAGGACCGAACGCACCGATTTCGCCACCATCCCTATCCTCGGCTTGAACTTGAAAGCGAAATTAATACCCCCGGCCTGCGGCCACAGGTACATCGCGATCCTGTCCGGCAGCACTTCATAGGAGGCCAGGGCCCAGCCAGCCACATCCCGAGCGGCCTCCAGGCTCGCCCGATCGACATCGACGCCGGGCGGCAGCCCGACCTCGGCCAGCAGCATCCCATAGCCGGAGAATCCGATTCGATCCACCTTGACCTTGCACTCGATGCTCTCGCCCCGCGCAGCCGCGTTTCGGTCGAAACTAACTTCAAGACCGAGCCGGGTATTAGAGTTGACCCCACTGTCAACCGAGCGGGCCAGAGACCACGGCTCGTACCAGGAAGACGAGAGCAGGGCAAGCGGCGTGGACGCTCCCTGGTGCGAGACAAGGCGGAGATCATTGGAGCCGCAGCGGAGGTGCGGCGATAGATCGAACCGCAACGGCCCGCCCCTGGTCTCGTCGCTCATGTCCCGAGCGGGCTCGATCAGACGGCCGTTGAGCCTCACCTGCAGCGGCCCGACTCGGTTTCCGTCCTCAGCCGATCCCGTTACCGGAGGCAGGAGTCCAACGAGGGCCTCCAGAGCCAGCACGGTCGCCTGGCCGGTCAGCCAGATGCCCCACCGGTCTTTGTTCCTCATCAGGAATTGCGCCCCACCGTCGCGCCACCGGCGGATTTCATCGGGATCCACAGCGGGCGTCGGCTTGACCCCACGCGCTGCGGAAAGCGTCTGAACGACCAGGGCCGTTGTTTCCAGCCGCCCGGCTCGTCCCCAGCCCCAGAAAACAGAATTCGTCTCGAGCGTCCAGTACGCAGTCGTACCTTCACGCTTCGCCAGTTCAACCAGTCGCTTCACCGCGCGCTCCGCCTCCTCCGTTTGGCCCAGACGCAAGGCGGCCTGCCCGTAAAGGGCGATGACGTACGGATCCGACGTCCGGTCCCAGGTCCGTCCCAGGTAGGTGCCGGCGTTCTCCAGACAGGTGTGGATCGTTCTGCCTTGTTTGGAATCAATCGGAAGAACGGGCGGGAAAACACCCTCGGCATCCTTCAGATCGGCCAGGATTCGAGTAATCCAGGCGGTAAGCGAAATCGACTGCCGGATGTCCTCCTGGTCTTCCTTTAGGTATCGGTGGGCCGGCCAGTGACCGTCCGCCGCCTGCCTCGCAAAAAGAGCTCGGGCGGCTCGTCGGATGAGCTCTTCGTCGATGGCTGTAAAGTCTCTTGCCGCCATCAGGAAGCGCAGGGCATAGGCGGTGAGGGCCAGATTGGGCTCGCCGTCTCGCCAGTAGGCAAAGCCTCCGCCGGCAAGCGAAAAGGAGGTGAGCCTCAGACAGGAAAGTCCCAGGTCGCGCACGGCTCGCTGCTTCACCGCCGCTGATAACCTGCCTCCGGCCCGTTCGTATTGAAGCAGCAGAACAGTCGGGTATGTCGAGGAGATGATTTGCTCGGGACACCCGTTCGGGTTCGCCCGAATGCCGGCGATAGCGTCTATGATGTGAGAACCG
>RPQK01000856.1 GCA_003819755.1 Acidobacteriota bacterium
ACAAGCAATTCTTCGGCGGAGCCGAACTCCGCAACCTGGTATCCGACTGACCTTAAGAGCCTCGAGAGAGAAACAAGGACGGATGGATCGTCATCCACCACATGAATCGTCGGGGCACTGTGCTCAGGATTACCTCTCATAGAAAACCCCATCCTGGGTAAGCAGTGACTCAAGACCTGTTATTGAACTCACACTCAGTATTATGGCTCAAACGGATAGAACAACAGAAGCAACGACAGATACATGCGAATTCCCTGGAGTTTGGCATGTGCATCTATTCCCAAGGTTTAGCCCCGTGCATGCCGTTTTAACACCTGAAGGCCGATTCGGGCGAAGCCGCCCTTTCGCTGGTATTCTTGCCAGTATCGGTGCGCCGCCCCATTGCATAACCTGTCGCCGAATGGACGCTTCGGCGCTAATACCCCGGCTGGGCTGAAGAGCCTGCTTGTGATTAGGGGTGCCGGGAACGAGCTGCGGTCGGGGCAGAGTGATTTCGGCTCGTCCCGTTGTTTGGTACCGGATGGGGGCAGGCAGAACTTGCGTCTAGTTATAAGCATCGCCCTGTCACTGCTGTCTCTTCTAGTCGCCGGGGTGGACTCCCTGGCGCAGCAGGCGCCCGTCCGGGCTTACCGCTCCAACCCGGCCGATGAGGATTGGAGTTTCCTCAGAGAGGCGGCGAAAACGGATTTCTGGGATCCGGTGAAATATATATCGCTCGGCCGGGAGAACCGTTACCTGACCCTGAGCGGGGAAATGCGCTTTCGACCAGAAGGATTTCGTATTCGAGGGCCGGAGGGATCTCCCTCGCTCATAGATACTTACCTGCTCCAGCGCTATCTCTTTGGGGCGGATTTGCACCTGAGTCGGCGGTTCCGTGTATTCACCGAGGTCCAAAGCGGCATCGTGTCCGGGAAATTGCAGTCGCCTCGGCCAACCGATCTAAATACCGTGGACCTCCACCAGGCGTTCTTCGAGTGGCGCCAACCCTTCGGTAAAGACCGGGTCTTCGGAATAAAGGCGGGACGGCAGGAGGTGACAATCGGCAGCAGCCGGCTTATCTCGGCCTCGGCCGGAATGAACGTCAAGCGCAGTTTCGATGGTGCGGTTCTCTACTACCTGACCAGCTCCTGGCGTTTCCATGGGGTGGCGGCAAAACTCGTGTCGATCAGCAAAGGCGTGTTTGATGACCCGCCTGATCACGAACAGACGTTTTGGGGCGCTGCTGCGAGCCGGCGGAGCTTCCTCTTTGAGCAGGGCGAGTTTGCTGTCTCCTACCTCAGCGTGGACCGGGCACAGACCACATATGCCCAGGGAAGGGGCCGCGACCAGCGGCACACGGTGGGAATCAAATGGTCCGGCTCGGGAAGGAGGGGCGACCTCAACTATGACGCGGTCTTCCAGTGGGGTGCGTTCAATGGCGCCCCGGCTCGGGCGTGGGCTTTTTCCACGGAGACCGGCTATCGGTTTGTGAACACGCGATGGAAGCCTCGCATCTCACTTCGCGCCGATATCGCCTCCGGCGACAAAGACGCGGCAGACCCAGGGCTCCAATCCTTCAATCCCCTCTTTCCCGGAAACAGCTACGCGGGGGCGGTAGGACTGTTCGGTCCGACCAACCTGACCGACCTCACGCCCGGTGTCACCGTCCTCCCGACACGATCGCTCGCGCTGGGCTTTGAGGTTCCCTCCTACTGGCGCACCTCCTCGGGCGACGGGTTATACAGCACCGATCAGAGAGTGCTCCTACTGCCCAGTATCGGGGAAGGGAAGTATGTGGGAACCAATCCCGGTATTGTCGCCATTTGGCACACCACCGCTCATCTGCAGTTTCAGGGAGCGATCTCGCGGTTTCTCCCGGGCCGTTTCCTCGGGAGAACCTTTGTCGCCCACGGTTTCGGTTTCTATTCGCTCACGGCTCTCTACCGCTTTTGAATCCTCCAACGTCTGTCAAAACTGACAGTTGGCCGTCTAAAGCCTTAAGTCTATTCTGGTTTCGCGGACGAGAACGCTGAAAGGGAGAGTATGACAATGAATAGAGGGAGAATCGCGACTGCTTTGGGATTGAGCTTTGTTTTACTTTGTTTCTGCGCCCTCACCATGGCGCAGGACGTCAAGTACAACTTTGCTCCGGGCACTGACTTCTCTAAGTACAAGACGTACAAATGGGTTGAGGTTGAGGGTGCTGTCAAACCCAGTCCGTTGGTCAACGATCAGATCATACAAGCCGTCGATTCGCAGCTGACGGCGAAAGGACTGACCAGGACCGAGGACGACAAACCCAGCCTCTTGGTCTGTTACCAGGTAGCCATTAATGAGGAGAGGCAGTGGAATGCCACGAGTTTTGGCGGCTATGGCGGCTATGGTGCTTATGGTGGTTACGGGGGCTGGGGCGGCATGGGTGGGTCGACAACCGCGACCAGTTCGACCATCAAGATCGGTACACTGGTCCTGGACATGTATGACGTAGAGGGGAAAAAGCACGTCTGGCGGGGAGATGCAACCAAGACTCTGAACCCGAGCAAAAATCCCCAAAAGAACCAGGAGAGACTGCAAAAGGGAATTGCGAAGCTGCTGAAAAACTATCCGCCTCCGGTCAAAAAGTAACAGCGCGACGCGATACGTGGCCTTCGGCGATTGGCAGGTGACAAGTGTCGAGTGGCAAGGCCCCAGGGTTCCCTTGTCGTCACTGCCCCTCGCCACGGGGCATTGCACTGAGCACCTGCCACTTGTCACTCGCCACTGTTTGACGTCATGCACACCACGAGGTTGATTCGTAGGCGGCTCTTGGTCCTTCTCACGGGAATCTACATTGCCTTGCCGGTCATGGCGCGAGACAAGACGGACGTGATCATCCTGAAGAACGGGACGCATATCACCGGTGACATCAAAAGTCT
>RPQK01000857.1 GCA_003819755.1 Acidobacteriota bacterium
AATGGTGCGGCTGGGAGGTTCTCGCATGGCCACCAGTTGCGCGCTCTCCAGGAGATTGGCGAGCGTCTCCGCGGCGTCCAGGCCGTCTCCCCAACTGCCGTCTGTATTGTTCATCCAGCCCTGAGCGTTGGTAATCGCTTTGCCAACCCAGCCTTCGCGGTCCGCGACTTCCAGCACGACGTTGTCCGAGCGGTTGCGGAAGAAACCGAACATGGCGGCAGGAATCGCCGGATCACGCACCGTTCCGTCAGGGTAGAAGACGCCGTGGACATTGCCCCAGCGCTTCGTGATCATGAGCTCCCAGATGTACCAGCCAACACGCGCCTTCATATGCTCCTCGAGTGCCACATCGTACGGGTTGGCGCGGGCAATACATCCGATCTCGGTGTTCATCACCTGCTTTCCGGTCCGGGCCGCAAACGCCTTTGCGCGGGCGACGTCCGCAGCAATGGCGGCGCGGGTCGGCAGATAGTCGTGGAAAGAGAGCACGTCGACGGCGTCGGCGAGCGCCTCCATGTTCTCCTCGTAGGCCACGCCAATGGTTACTGGGGTCTTCTTGTCAAGCTCGTGCAGTGCAGCGGCGATCAGGCGGGCTATCTCGATGCGCTTCTCTTTTTGGTCGGCGGGAGAGCCGGGCGCGTTGTAGTCAGGCTCGTTGGAAGCGTCCCAGAAGGCGAGCGCCAGTTCATCCCGAAGGGCAGTGACCAGTTCCGCAATCAGCCCGCGGATACGATCACGGTTGATCGTGCGGTCCTGGTTGATGAAGGCCTGCGTTTCACCGATGGTGATCATCAGGCCGATGTTGTGCCGATTGCACGCCCGAGCAAGGTCGACGATGTTCCTGCGGAAGGCCGGCTTGTCAGCCTCCCACGCGGCGTAGCTCACGAAAACACGCAGCTGATTGAGCTTCAACCGATCAGCGTACGTGAGATCGCGTTCAGTCTCCGCGGGATCGTAATGACGCCAATAGTCGGTCGTGTCCGCAGCGCCCGATCCGCGGTAGTTCGCGCCTCGGATGGTGGACAGATTAGTGGGAGTGAGTTTGGTCGTGTTGGTCGATGCGCCAGAGGCAATCGCCCCGAGGCAGCCGGCGAGCGCCGCCGTCATCAAGGGTATTGCGACGCGCCACAAACGAATCGTCATAAGCCACCTACCATGAGAGTTTGGAAAGCAAACAAATGGTACTCTTCCCCTCAATCGAAAGTGATCGAGTACTCCTGGCGCGGTTCGAGGCGAGCTCGCCAGACGCCGCCGGATTCGGTCACCGGAATAGTTCTGCCGGCGGATTGTATGCCGGCGATTCGCTGCCCACGCGGTGGCCGGAGCTTGAACTCGCCCCCCGCGCCCGGGCGCAACGCGCCGCAAACCGCCCGGCCGCCCTTCCAGGACACGTCCACTTCCACGTTGCCGCGCGCCCGGAGGCCGCGGAAGCTGCCTTCCGGCCAGGCCGAAGGCAGCGCCGGCAGAAACGCGATCTCGCCAGAGTGGCTCTGCAAGAGCATTTCGGCGATGCCGGAAGCTGCGCCGAAGTTGGCGTCGATCTGGTAAAACCGCCCGCCGGCGTTCAGTAGACTCACCGCGGCTGTCGAGAGCAGGGACCGGATGTGTTGGTGCGCGCGGTCGCCGTCTTCGAGCCTCGCCCAGAGGTTTGCGTACCAGCCGGCTGACCAGCCGCTTTTTCCAGCGCCATTCTCCACCCTCCGCTCGAGCGAAACGCGCGCCGCTTTGGCTAGCTCGGGTGTGCCGCGCAGCGTGATTTGATCCGACGGAAACAGCGCGAATAGATGCGAAACGTGACTCATCCTCGGGTTGGGTTCGTCGTAGTCTTCGCCCCATTCCTGGAGCTGCCCATGCTTGCCGATTTTGAGGTCCGGGATACGCTTGAGCGCGGCGTCAAGCTGCGCGCGATAACTGGCGTCTCTTCCCAGAATCTGCGAGGCGCGCATGGTGGCGTGGAAAAGACAATGAATGATCTCATAATCCATCGTGGCGCCGACCGTCTGGCGGCCCACCGTTCCGTCCGCCATGCGATAACTGTTCTCCGGGGAATGGGAAGGGTTCGTGACCAGGTGGCCTTTGCCGTCGTCGATCAGGAAGTCCAGCAAAAACTGCGAGGCTTCCTTCATGACGGGATAGGCTTCGCGGCGCAGGAAATCGCGTTCCTGCCGGTATTCATAGTGGTTCCAGAAATGGAGCGCCAGCCACGCCCCGCCCATCGGCCAGATGCCGCAATACGCATAGTCGACAGGCGCAGTGTGGCCCCAGGCATCGATGTTGTGGTGGAACACAAAACCACGCGCGCCGTACATCAGCTTCGCTGTACGGCGTCCGCTATCGAGCGACATTTTGACCAGGTCAAACAGAGGCAGGGTGGTTTCCGTGAGATTGCCAACTTCGGCCGGCCAGTAGTTCATCTGGACATTGATGTTGGTCGTGTACTTACTATCCCATGGCGGCGCCATGCTCTCGTTCCAGATGCCCTGTAGGTTGGCCGCCATAGTTCCGGGGCGGCTGCTGCCCATCAGCAGGTAACGGCCGAATTGGAAGTACAGCGCCGAGAGGCCAGGATCATCCTGGCCCTTCTTGACCCGGGCCAGACGCTCGTCAATGGGCAGGCTCTCGACCGACGGATCGGCGGCCGGCGGCGCCAGTTCCAGGTCCACGCGGCGGAACAGCTTCTCGTGATCGGCGACCTGCGCGGCTCTGAGGTTGGAGTAGGGCTTGGCGGCCCGAGCCAGGTACCGAACGCAAGCGGACGCCGGGTCGCCGCCACGATAATCCGTCGCCACGACAATCAACAGGGTCACGGCGTTGGCCTTCGAAACTAGCAGTTCGCTGCCGGAAACCTCCACCTGGCCGCCTTCGTTGACGGCGCGCAGGACCGC
>RPQK01000858.1 GCA_003819755.1 Acidobacteriota bacterium
CCCGCCAGGCTTTTTCCATCGAACATTGGCTGAAAATCGCCCTCGGTCTGTGACTGATTTTGCATAGCGATCGGCAGAGCGGCAGCGGAGCTCAAAAAGTGGCGGCGATGCATGGCATCCTCCTTATCTGGAAACAGTGAAGGGACACAAGGGACACAAGGGACAGAAGGGACAGAAGGGACATCGGGGTCGCTTGTGTCCCTTCTGTCCCTTCTGTCCCTTGTGTCCTTCAGCTATTCGCTTTTCGCCCCGTCCAAGCGTTTCACCCGGATATTCCGATAGCGCACAAACTGCTTCGTCAGATCCCCGCCTCCGTGGACTTGGAGCGCAATTCCTCCCCGGTCGGGATGCCGCTTCTCGGTTTCCGTCCATTCCATAATCTTGACCCCGTTGATCCAGGTCGTGATGGCCGGAGGGTTCCCGACTATCCGGGCCCTGAGCTCATTCCACTGGCCATGGCGCCAGAAATAGGGCCAGGCGTCAGGCAAGACCGGGAAGGGAACAGGGGCGTCCTTCACTGGCTGGACCTTGGTGACTTGGTCGAGGAAACTGAAGTTTCGAACGCTTGGTTTGCCGCCCAGGCCTTCCCCATAGACCCCCATTAGATTCCCGCCCGAGTGATAATCGATCATCGCCTGGTACGCTTTGCCGTCCTCGGTACTCCGCAGGAAAAGCCCGCTGTCCGGTCCGAAGTCGTTGCTCATCTCGAGGGCCACTTCGAAGTCGCCGAACTGCTCGTCGGTGATCACGATCCCTCCGTTGCCGGGCACATCCTGGGTGCCAATGACCGCCCCGTTCTCCGCGACCCACTTCCCGCCGGAGGTGTTGTTGCTCGTTTTGCTGTGTCCGGTCTTGGCCGAAACGTGCCACCCCTTTAGACTCGCGCCATCGAAGATCGAAACAAAGCCTGATTCGGCGTTCTGCCCGGCGCAAGAAAGAACCAGCGCCGCCATGCAACCGATTGAAATAACGGTGAAAAGGAGCGAGGAGGTTTTCATGAATTCAAAATGGCAGGCGGGCGACGACGAGTCAAGGACAGTTCCTAAAGAGCCCGGCTCTGTGTGACGTGCTGAGAACCCATTGAGCGCGAGGCGCACCTGCGCTAATCTCGGCACCAATGCGAATCCCAATCTGCATTCTGTTCTTGCTTCTAACAACGATATCCACATTCCCGGCGCTCGCTCAGGCGGAGGTAAAGCTCTGGACGAGGTTCGAGCAGGAGTTCCGGTCGGACAAATCTTACAGCGAGCCGCTTTACGAGGTGGCGAGTCTGACCACCATTTTTCAGTCACCTTCGGGCAGAACCAAGAAGATCCAGGCGTTCTGGGATGGTGCTGACACCTGGAAAGTCCGGTTCGCACCCGACGAAGTCGGGCTGTGGACTTACCGGACCGAATGTTCCGATCAACAGAACACCGGGCTGCACGGCCAGACAGGCAGTTTCACGGTGACGGCCGCGACCAGCCCTCTCGCTTTCTACAGCAAGGGAACCCTCACTCGACCGCCCGGGCGCTACCACCTCGCGCACGCCGACGGCACCCCCTTTTTCTGGTTTGCCGACACAGCCTGGAATGGCGCGCTGAAGGCAACCGACGCAGAATGGGACCTGTACCTGAAAGACAGGGTCCAAAAGGGGTTCAACGCTATTCAGGTCGTGTTGACTCAATGGCGGGGCGCCGACTCTGATGCCGACGGCCGCGCGGCTTTTGAAGGAGCCGGCCGCATTCGCGTCAATCCTCAGTTCTTCCAGCGCTTGGACCGCAAGATAGACAGGATCAACGACCACGGACTGGTTGCGGCGCTGGTCCTTTTGTGGGCCCTGCCCGTCTCTCAAGGACGCCACCTGTCACCGGGTTATTTCCTTCCCGAGCCCGAAGCGATCCTCCTGGCCCGTTATATGGTGGCCCGCTACGGCGGCAATCAGGTGGTCTGGTTTCTGGGGGGAGACGGCAAATATATCGATGAGTACGAGCAGCGGTGGAAGACGATCGGGCGAGGGGTTTTCGGACGCGGAGACTACCAGGGACTGGTGGCCCAGCATCCGCAGGGAAGGTCATGGATCGGCGAGGTCTACAAGGACGAACCGTGGCTCGATATCATCGGATACCAGTCGAGCCACAGTGCCGCCGAGCCGACCGTTAACTGGATCAACCGTGGCCCGATGGCGGAAAAGTGGGACAAATTGCCGGCCCGGCCGCTGATCAACCTCGAGCCCCTCTACGAGAACAACTCCGGCGGCAATTCCGACGACGTTCGAAAGGCCTGTTACTGGAGTGTTTTCGCCACTCCGGTGGCGGGTATAACCTACGGAGCCCACACCATCTGGCCGTGGTTGAAAAGGGGTGAGAAGGCTCTGAACCATTCGGGGGGCGTTTCGCCCGCGTCCTGGCAGGACAGCCTGGGCTTTCCCGGCGTCGTCCAGGTCAGTTACCTCGTCCGCTTTATGCAGAGGTTTGCATGGTGGGAGTTGCGTCCCAGGCACCAGGAACTGCTGGTCGAGCAGCCAGGCCTGACCGATTACCGTCAGTTTGTCCCGGCGTTGGCAAACGACGACGTGAGTACGGTGCTGGTTTACGTCCCCGAAAAGATCAGGTGCCGGCTGCGCAATCCGCGGTTGCTGCAATACACAGCGCAGTGGTTTAACCCGGTGACGAACCAGGCTTTGGCAGTCGCGGATTTCGGGCCGGATTCTGTGCTGACAGTCGATCCGCCTTTTGAAAAAGACGCCGTGCTGGTCCTGACAAAATAGCGCCCTGCGCGGCTCTGTAGAAACAGATCCCCCCTGAACCCTTCCGAGCCGCCTCTTATCTAATCAACTACTGGGAGAGGCGTCTGTGACAGAATAGGAATGCCGCAAGAA
>RPQK01000859.1 GCA_003819755.1 Acidobacteriota bacterium
GCCGTTTCGAAATTCTCGAGGCCCATTGGGACGTGCCTATTGTGGATGTCGACCTGAAGCAGTGACGGCGACAACCAGGGACGCTCTTTCTTACCGCCCGGCAATGAGAATGGTTACCGTGTCAGATTCGAGGTTGGAACAGACGACATCCCGTTTTGCGTCGTTGTTGAGGTCGGCCACAGCTAATCGCCAGGTACCTTTTCCGGCCGGAAACGGGGAGCCGGAAGCGGCAGAAAAGTTAGCGCGTCCGTCTCCGAGCATCACCGTCACCGAGGTGTTGCTGGCGAGGACGAGATCCAGTTTTGAATCCTTGTTCATGTCGACAACTGCGACTTGGAATGCCCGGTTGTTCAGCTCCAGGGGAGAAATCGGCGCAGCTTGAAATCCTTGACCGCCTTTATTTAACCAGACGGAGACCTCCGTGCTGTCGTCATGGCTGACAACAAAGTCCAGTCGACTGTCGTTGTTCAAGTCGCCTGGAGCGATGAAATAGCCTCGGGTGCCGGCCTTCAACGGCGAAAAGCCGGACGGGACAAAATGACCCCGGCCGTCACCCAGCATAATCGAAACGTCCCCATCCTCGACGTTCGGCACGAGAAGGTCCAATTTGCCGTCTCCGTCGATGTCACCAATCGCCAGAGGGTAAGGACTTCTTCCGACCGCAAACGGAGAACTATCGGCCGGGGCGAAATTCCCCGCCCCGTCTCCCAACAAGACAGAGACTGTGCCATCGTCACTATTCACTGTCAGGACATCGAGTTTGCGGTCTTCGTTCAGATCGCGGAAGACGAGATCATGCGTGTGAGGACGGCGACCCTGCCTGGTTGACACTGGAGAGTCCGGAGTCGGCTTGAACCCACCCTTTCCGTCGCCGGCAAACAGGCTGATGACATAGCTGTCGTGAGTGGCGACGCCGAGGTCGAGATTTCCGTCCCCGTTCACATCGCCCAAAGCTATTTCACCGGGGTTAAAGCGCAAACGAAGAGGCGAATTGCTGGCTGAATTGAACCTCCCTCGTCCATCATTCACGAGGATCGTGATGCTCTGCTCTTTGCCGCTCGTGACGACGAGATCGGGGTAACCGTCACCGTTCAGATCGCCCGCTGCCAGATTGCCCGGAGCCGGCACAGACAAAGGCGACCCAGGCGCCGGGACCAGCAGAGGCGGCGAGGTTTGGCCGGCAACGCCGCATGCCGACCACAAGAACAACCCCGCCGCCAGGCAAACAATCCAAGGGGATCGGGAAAGGAAACTGGTGTTCACTGAAAATAAGACACCGCCCGGTGGACCAACGTTTAAATATCAAGACCAGAGTTCCGCCAGGAACCAGACAGCGTGTTGACATCCGCTGCGAGCATTCTGAGTGGCTCAATACACCGTCCGCTTCTGCACTGTGCCTTTGGTTTTCAGACTGAATCGTGGTTCGGCAGTCCCCTGCCCCAGGATCTGCGCGGCTGCATACTCACCCATGGCCGGTCCATGCTTGAAACCGTGTCCGGAGCCTCCTCCTACCAGCCAGACGTTCTGGTAATCGGGATGCCGGTCGACCAGGAAATCGCCGTTGGACGTATTTTCGTACTGACAGACACGGGTCTCAACCACCGGCGCGCCCTTCAGGGCCGGGAAGCGTCTCGCGACGAAAGCTTTCACTGCTTGAATCGACTCGCGGCTGACGATCCGGTCGCCGGTGTCGGGGTCGAAAGGCGGGCCGTGTCGGTCAAATGCAACCTTCAGACCCCGGCTCTCGATATCCGGCATGCCGTAAACCTCCTCGGGAAAATCGATCCAGGTGGGCAGCTTGGGCGGCGAAAACCGCTGTTCCCCAGAAGGAACCCCGATGAAGAAGACTTCCTGCCGGGTCGGACTAATACGACGGGCGAGAAGGTCCGGGAACAACTTCGGGAGCCATGGGCCGCAGGCAAATACGAAAACATCCGCCTGGATCGAGGAGCCGCTCCTCGTCCGCACGTCCTGAACGTGGGATGCTCTCGCGTCCGGAGGCAATATGGCGTCCAGGCAGAATTCCCCTCCCGCTCGGACAGTCTCGGCCACAACGGCAGCAACAGCCCGCCGAGCGAGCAAGACACCGCTTCCGGGTTCCAGAAATCCCCAGGCGGTCTGGCCCAAGGCCACCTGCGGGAAGCGACGATCGAGCTCCGCGCGCGAGAGCTTCTCGAATTCGATGCCGAGACGCTGAACCGTTCGGACGCTCGCCTCGGCGTATGAATCGTCTTCGCGGGCCATCCAGAGGACCCCGGTTTGATGGAACAGCGGAGGGTTCTGGTACCCGGCGGAGAAGAGTGACTTCCAGCGCTCGAGCGACCGGGCTGACCAACGGGTGTAGACCTCGTCGGCACCGTATCCCATGCGGATGATCCGCGACTCCCCGCCGGAGCTCGCGCGGCTGTTTCCCGGCCCGTGGGCGTCGACCAACAACACCCTCTTTCCGGCTTTCACAAGCTCGTGGGCCGTCCACGCGCCAAAGACGCCCGCTCCGACCACGACAATATCGAACCCTTTAGACACCTCTGAGAGAGATTTGCTCATGGTAAGAGCCCCGGCAGAAGCAACTGACTGGACGAATTCCCTGCGTCGCAACTTAACCTCTTGTCAATGGCTGAAACCCATCGGGTGGACTTAGCCCCACCATAGCATCTTTCCCACTGTATTGCTGTAGCCTGATCCTTTAGCCCGTATTCGTGACGTTGCGGGCCAAACCTGTGGAGTGCGGCGGCAGAAGTGGCAGAAGGACCACTTTTTGAGGCCGGGCTACTTCCTCACGCCGGAGGCGTGAGAGGAGAGTAGCCGGGGGTGGAGCCGTTTTTCAGGCGACACCCCCGGGAA
>RPQK01000860.1 GCA_003819755.1 Acidobacteriota bacterium
ACGGCCTACGGCGAGCGCCATGTCATTCGGGCGGAGATTTCGGGGCTGAGGATCGGCAAGCGAACCCTGAACAAGGAAAAGGTCACGATTTTAACCGGTCAGGGACCTGAGGGTTGCGATGGTCTGCTTCCAGCCAAAATGTTTTCGTCTCTGTACTTTGACAACCGAGGTGACCGCTTGATGGTGAACCCCGGATCGCGGTGAACAACCGATAGGTCACCGTTTAGTCACTGCCGTAGTACTCGTTCTCGACACAGTTCGACAGGTCGATCCCGTTTGGCAGTTCCCCGATCTGAGTTTTTAGAAGATGTGTCGTCGGTGTCACCCCGTGGGGCTTCAGCCATTGCCCTTCATGCCAGAGAAGCGCCGTCTTCTCCTGGGCGCCGGCCACAGATATCCGAAACGGATCATCTCTGCGCAGTCCGAACGGGGACTGGGCGAGACTCTTGAGGAGCTTTTCGACGGCATCATCGTTCAGAACCTCCCCACTTACTGCGGGGTTGGCGGCGCCAGCTTCGCCATCCAGGTCGTCATCCTGCAGAAACTGAAGCGCGCCGGCACAATCCCGACCAATCGCGGCAAGAAGGCTGAAAGCATCAACCCCAGCGGCGCCCACTCTCTCCGCAACCCGCCGGCGCAACGCATCGGAGTCGGGCAATAGGTTGTCGAAAACGGCGATGACGGGCGCGATTTTTGGCACCCCGCATCCCCGCGTTGTACAGACTCGATCCAATTGTTCCCGTTGTCGGTGATGAAAATCAGGATGGTCTTCGCGGCGGATGAGCTGGGGGTGTGATGCAAACCCTCTGGAAGCCCCGCACGAATCGCCCCGTCGGCAGGAATAGGATTTGTCATTCACCATTTGCCATTTGCCATTTTCCATTTGAACGCTACATCGCGAGCTCGCTCTGGGCGGCTGCGGCGAAAATGGAAAATGGGAGATGCCGCTACTGTCCCAGCTTCTTCAGGATTTGCTCCACCCGGTCGCGGTCCGGGGCGTCGGGGAACTGCGCAAGATACGATCGGAGCGCCTTGCCGGCGCCTGCGGCGTTGTTCTTCTTCACGTAGATCGACGATATGTACTTGTAGGCCATCGGATTGAACGCCGGGTTCAGATCTACGACCCGCTGAAAGCAGGTCAGCGACCGGTCCATTTCACCCAGGTTGAACAGGGCGAAGCCCAGCTGAAATTGAGCGTTGACCGACGTCGGCTCCAGGCTGACTGCTTTTTCAAGATGCTGAGAAGCGCCCTGGTAGTCCTTCTTGTTGTTCAAAACCATCCCCAACCCGATGTACCCCCAGGAATGCCCGGGACGCAGATCACGGGCTCGAGTGAACACGTCCAGGGCGCGATCGTTCTCCTGCTGGGCGACCAGGATCATGCCAAAGTCGACGAGGCCGATGTAGAACTCCGGATGTTTCTTCGTCAGCTTCTCGAACGAATCCACGGCCTTCTTCAGGGCTCCGCCCTCCCTCTGCCGGCGGGCCTCCTGGTAGTCTTTGACGACCGCGGGTTCTTCATTTGCCAGCAGCTCTTCGAGGCTCATTGGCGCCGGCGCCTCGGACGGGACTTCGAGCCGCGGCTGAGCAACGCCGAAGGTGATGTTCTGGTAATAAGTCTGAATCCGCATCTCGCCGAAGACGCGGTTTTCCTCCCGATCGGTGGTGCTCTCCTTGTATTGCTTGGTATCCAGCTGATACCGGAGAGTCGGGAAACCTTCGAGCTCAGCCTTGATGATGATGAACTGCGGTCCGCTGATCTTGATCTGGTAGCGCCCGGACTTGTCTGGGCGCGTGCGGGCCAGTTCCGTCCCGAGGCGGTCGGTGACCACGACGGTGACCGCGCGGTGCTGCTCCTCGGTCAATTCATTCGTCACTCTGCCTCTGAGCTCGAATGTGTCGCCGGCGATCACCGATGAGGCAACCAGCAAGGCCACGACGCAAAACTGCAGGAGTGTGCGCTTCATAGGCATATGTTTCAACGGTTACTCAACACAACTTCGCCGAAACGGTTCATCCCGGCGCCGCCGTCGGAGCCGGCGTCGTAGACATAGCCGTAAACCCTGGCCCCGTCCCGGCGAGTGTACACATTTCCGCGAATCCAGGAACCAAGAATACCATCGACCTGGAGCGTCGATGGCAGCCAGCCTCCTTTGTCATGAGTGCTCCAAATGTCACGGGTCGATTCGTCGATGAAAAACACGCGAATCGTGCCCCCGTCGAGCACCGCGTCGGCCCCCGGCTGCTGGGAGTCGACCGCGTCTGTGACCACTGCGCGATCCGTGACCTTCACCGCAGGCGTCGGCGGGCCGTCGTTCACGATGCGCCTCTCCCAAAGATTTCCGTCCGACAGCCGGTAGATGATTACCACCGTGTTTGTCTCCGGGATGTAAAGGAGGGGCAAAACCGCCCCGTATTCCGCTCTCGTCTTGCCCGCGCCGGTGGCGAGTTGCTGCCTCGGGGTGAGGGAACCGTCGGGCAGGAGCCTCCGATGCCAGATTGTGCCGTCGTCCCGGTAGTAGGCGACGTGGACGACGTCTTTCGCGCCCAGCACGGCGCGAGGTCCGGCCAGGATGGGCGGAGCGCCGCCGTCGACAACCTTGTCTGCACTCCAAACGCCGGCGGCCGAGCGGATGCTGTAATGGACAGTCGGGCCAACGTAAAAGGTGACCATGCTGCCGTCCGACCGTACAACCAGCGTCGCTGCCTGTGCGATCGATTCGACGGCGGCGGCCCGTTCATCGCGGACGGCCCAGGTGTCGGGGTGGGTCGGATGGTCGGAAGTACGGAACGAGTGATACCGGGTCGACCGGGTCACCTGGTGGACGATGTGAATG
>RPQK01000861.1 GCA_003819755.1 Acidobacteriota bacterium
ACGGCGCAAGCGAACACGGACGCCGCTCGGCGAAGCCGGCTGATGAAGCTTGCCGGGGGCCGGGCCGAGGTGATCGTGGACGACCTGGGAACCATGAATGCGGGTGCGCCGGCCGTGGCGTCGCGGGCCGACCGGAAAGGACGCCGCCTGTTGCTCGTTCCATTGATCCACGACAACCTGCTGGCGGTTTTTGACCTTCAATCGAAAACCCTCCTCGCGAAGATCGGCGTGCCTGTCGCTCCCTTTGCCTGCGCCCTCGCCGAAGACGCGAGCTACGTTTACGTTTCGAACTGGGGAGGCCGCGTTCCACGGGAAGGCGAGTTATCTGCTCCGACCGGTCTCGACAACGACGCGGACCGCGTGGTCATCGACCGCCGGGGTGTCCTGGCGAGCGGGACAGTAACGCGCGTCAACCTCATCACCATGAAGGTCGAAAAAATCCTCGAAGCGGGGTTGCACCCGACGGCGATGGCGCTTGACTCGAGCGCCAACCGGCTTTACGTCGCGAATACCAACGACGACACCGTTTCCGTCATCGACACGCGATCGGATCGCGTCGCGGCCACGTGGAAACTGCACCCGTTCGCACGCGACGTTTACGGCTTGGCGCCGACCGCGCTGCTCCTTTCTTCGGACCGGAAGACTCTGTACGTGGCTTGCGGTGGAATCAATGCCGTCCTGGTGCTCGACGCTTCAGCCGGCCGCCACCTGGGCATGATACCCACGGCCTGGTACCCGACCGTTCTCGCCTCGAGCCCGGACGGCAAATACCTGGCAGTCTCGACTCTCCTCGGCGTCGGATCGGGATGGCAGGAGAAGGAGCCGAAGGGCCGGTACGTACACGCCTACCGGGGAACGGTGCATGTGATCCCAGTCCCAGACGAGGCACAACTGCGCAATTACAGCCTTGCGGTGGCAGAGAACAACAGGATGAGTGCGAGCGTCCCGGCGCCGACCGCGCGGCAGACGGCGCCGGTGGCCATACCGTCACGACCCGGCGAGCCTTCCATGATTGAGCACGTCGTCTACATCATCAAAGAGAACCGGACTTACGACCAGTTGTTCGGGGACCTGGAGCAGGGAAACGGGGACGCGTCACTGGTTCTGTATGGAGAGGGAGTGTCGGACAACCACCGGAAAATGGCTCGCGAGTTCGTGCTGCTCGACAATTTTTACGCCTCGGGAGGGAACAGCGGAGACGGCCACCAATGGGTCACACAGGCCAATGAAACCTCATATGCCCTCTGGCCCGCGTACCAGGGGCGGAGCTATCCCTACGATGGGACGGATCCGATCGCCTACTCCAAGGCAGGATTCATTTGGGATGCGGCCGTGGCGAAGGGGAAGACCGTGGCCGTCTACGGAGAATTCGCACCCAGGCAGCGGGTACCCGTGCAAGAACGGCAGAAGCTCTTCGAGCGGTGGAAGCAGGGAGAGAAATTCAGCAACGTCTGGAAATCACGCTCTGA
Organism: Acidobacteriota bacterium; assembly: GCA_003819755.1. GTDB lineage: Bacteria > Acidobacteriota > UBA6911 > RPQK01 > RPQK01 > RPQK01. The sequence continues at coordinate 1,470 of RPQK01000861.1, forward strand.
TATCCCCGGTTTGCAGCAGGTCCTCGTCCCCGATTTTCCCACTTACTCGACGAGTATTCCGGACGTGGTCCGCGCCGATATTTTCCTGGAGGACTTGGGAGAATGGACTCGCCGGGGTCAAATGCCGAACCTCACCATCCTTCAGCTGCCCTCGAATCACACCTTCGGGACCCAGCCGGGAGTCTCCACGCCGAAGGCGATGGTGGCCGATAACGACTTGGCCCTTGGCAAAGTCGTGGAGGGCCTCACGCGGTCTCCATTCTGGAAAAAGATGGCGATATTCGTCGTCGAGGATGATGCCCAAAACGGTGTGGACCACGTGGACGGCCACCGGACCGTCGCGCTGGCGCTGAGTCCCTACGTGCGGCGCGCCTCGGTCGACTCCACGTTCTATGCGCACCAGAGCATGCTCAAGACGATCGAATTGATCCTGGGCCTCCAGCCGCTGACGATTTTCGACCTCATCGCCAACGACATGCGCAGTAGCTTCACCGACACGCCGGATTTCACGCCGTATACAGCCGTGGAGCCGAAGCAGGACCTCTTCGAGCGAAACCCCGTTGCCCGAGCGCTGACGGGCCCGGCGAAAAAAGCGGCCCTCGCCTCCGCCCGCATGCGCTGGGACGTCCCGGATGCCGTCCCTTCCGACGAGTTAAACCGAATCCTCTGGCACAACGTCAAAGGCTGGCAAACCCCCTTCCCCGGCGTCCGCCAGTCCGTCTTCGCCCCGATGTCAGTGGATCGGGAAGACGAAGACTGAGCATTAGATTGGAAAGGAGTCGTCTTGCGGCCTTGAGCCGCTTGTTTGCGCGGGCCTTTAAAACGGCGTCATCTACATCAGCAGAAGACATCGCAAACCGCCGGCTCTGTTCGGACAGTAGGAAAGCCGCACCCAACTCCTGTGGCTAGGCAATGCGCGACCAATTCGATCTCTGCCTCCCTGAAACGAGCAAAAGGCGGATTCCGGGCTGGCCCGTTCATCTTCACACCTTCTTTGGTACTTGCCTAAACGGTTGATCCTGCTCAAAAACCGGGTCCAGTGTATAATAACGCGCGAGTGAGCAAGGCGCTGAGGCTGGGCCGGATGCGGTAATACACGCTTCGGATGATGCATTCCCGACGGAGAGAGTAGGATCTGCTCAAGATTGTGTCTTCACAAACCCTGACGCCGATCATTAGTCGAAAAGGTAGGGGTTATGCAATTCACACATCTAGGAATCAGAAACTGGAGAAATTTCGTTAAGGCGGATTTGAAGCTGGGACCCCGCCTGTTTATCACAGGCCCCAACGCGAGTGGAAAGTCCAACCTACTCGATGTCTTCCGGTTTCTGCGTGACATTGCCAAGACCGGTGGCGGTCTCCAA
>RPQK01000862.1 GCA_003819755.1 Acidobacteriota bacterium
AGGGCATCGAGGTCCGCGATGAGCTGATCCCAGGTGTAGTCGGTCAGCTCTGCAGCGCGCTGGGAACGGCCGGTTCCCCGGCAGTCCAGATATACCATCGTCATGGTCTTCTCCAGCTCCTGGAGGCTCATGAAGTAGAGCTCGGAGCTGGGGCCCCAGGCGGGATTGGGCATCAGGCATACCGGGCCCGAGCCGGAGATTTTGTACCAAAGGCGCAACCCGTTGAGCTCAGCCGTAAATTCGCCGGCATCAAGCGCGAGACCGTGGGAAAGCATGAGTATGAAGAGCACCGTGACCGGGATAAGCGTCCGTTTCATAGCATTCTAAACGGATCAGAGCGGAGCCGGGTTCCGCGCTTCGAGAGAAAAAAGGAGACTCGCTGTCTTACACGTGGCACAGCGGGCCGTTTTGGGCAACACGCCCTCAAGACACGGCCCCGCTTATGCGGGCTCTATCAGGTCTCGGGAAAATTGAAGCCCTGACACCCGCTGGGTCCCTCAACCACAGTGAAATCGCTCCCTCTCACCCATGCCTGGTCTGCGCACATTTGGGTTAGGATGCTCGCATGATGAGGCAAACAGCGCAAATGGTGGCTTTGGCGATCATTCTTGGCTTCGGCAGTTTCGCGCTCCACGGTCGGCAAGGCCGCTCGAAAGACGGTTCGGAGCGAGTCAGTCAGTCGCGAACCATACCTTTCAAGCTCTACGCAAACGCAATCTGGCTGAACGTCCGGAATCGGCGACTCGCGCCCCCTCGTTTTTCAGCTGGACACCGCAGCATCATCGTCGGTTCTGAATCGGTCGACCGCCGAAGAGATTGGACTACAACTGATCGGCGAGGCGAGCCAGGCGAATGCCGGTTCGGGTGATAACGAAACGCGCATCGCCCTTTTCTCACCTGTAAGCCTGAAACTCGACAAAGCAACGCTTGATCTTCCCCGGACCGTCGCTGTTCCCCTTGACGACGTCGCTCGATCATACGGAGCTTCGATCGATGGGCTGATCGGGTATGAGCTAATGGCCCAGCACGTTGTGAAGATCGACTACGACAATCGGACGATATCCCTCTTTGATCCTGCCAGCTTCGAGTACAAGGGCCAGGGGACGGCGCTACCGCTCGTGCTGCGCCGCGGCCGTGAGCCGATTGTGCGCGTTCGCGTCGGACTTCCGGGAAAGGCGCCGATCGAGGCCGAGGTGCTCCTGGATGCGCCCCATCCCCGTACGATCACCTTCGGCTCGCCATTTGCTCGGGAGCACAATCTGCGCGATTCCATGTTGAAAGTCTCCGGTCGGCTGTTGCCCAGCGCCGCCTTCGGAGTGGGTGGCAAAACGGAACTCGAGTCAGGGCGGCTCGAGTGGATCGAGATAGGGCCGTACGCCTTGAATTTCCCGGATGCTGCCTTTGCCAGCGATGCCAAAGGCGGGGCCTTCGCTCGATCGGATATTGACGGGATCATTGGCGGTGAGCTTCTCCGCCGGTTCAGCGTAATACTTGACTATTCACGAGCCCGGATGATCCTGGAGCCGAGCCTGTCTTTCCTGGATCTCCCCTTCGAGACGGATGCCAGCGGACTCCTGGTGAGAACAACGGACCAGAGTCACCACGAGTTTGAAGTCGCAGGGGTCTTTGATGGTACACCTGCCTCAGAAGCGGGAATTCAGAAAGCGGACCGCATCCTGAGCATTGACGGAAAGCCGGCATCCACGCTGACGCTCTGGGAACTCCGGACGCTCTTCAGGAAGGCGCCTCGTCGGTACACCCTGATCCTGCGCAGGGGGACCGAGACGAAGCAAATCACGCTCCAGACCCGGCACCTGATTTAGTGGGGGCCGAAGAGGAGCAGAACTGTGTCCGCTGACGGCGCCGTCGTCTGTCGTATCACACGGAACGTGTCCGGGGGCCGTGTCTTTTAGACGCGGCCCCGGGCATCGAATCTCCTCAACACATGGCCGCGCGTGATCTTACTTCGAAGAAGCGGCGCCAAGTGCTACGCCCTCAGTCGTATGGCCTGCTACAGCCCTTCGCGGAGTGAACGGGGCAAGCAAGTAGAAGGCCGCAACCAGGCTCAGCAGGCCCAGAAACACCGTATTCACGCTGTTTACCATAGTGTCGACGAGGGCTCGTTGCACATAGAAGGCGCCGATGAACAGGCAAGTGACGCGTCCCAAGCCTGTTTCAAGCAATTCTCTTCTTCGAAAGAACGAAGCGTAGGCGAAGAAAAGCACAGTTGCCAGAACTGCTGCATTGAAGATGTAAAGCAACGGCTTCATAGCAGCAGGCAGAGCAGGATCCCTCGAAATGCCGAAGAACATGCCCACATGCATGATGGCGAACAGCGCTTGGAACACTCCACCGATGACCAGCAAGACCGATCCTGTTTTTGGACTTTCTGTTTTCTGAAGCACGATGTATTTCCTCCTAAATGGACTAGACACCGCTCTCGCTCCGAATGTGACATCGACGGGAAAGGCGGGCAGGAAGGGGTGGCGTGGGTCGGAACTTGGTCGGACCTGAACAAGTGCAATGTTCTGGATCAGGTCGACGTATCTTGAGCGGTCAGAATGGCCCGTAGCTAAGGATTGATTACTGGGTATCTCGTTGACTCCAGTAGCCACTATATATTGTGGTCTGGACTGCGTACGTGCTTGATCAGGTCGGCGTACACGACCGGCTCCGTCTGAGTAGCCTGTTGGACCAAGCGTGGTTGTGGCTACGCCACCCGGGTCTCCCTGGCTCGGCCCCCTGAAAGACATCAGAACCGCAAGCGAAGCGCGCGGGCCCGAGACTGTTGCCGACC
>RPQK01000863.1 GCA_003819755.1 Acidobacteriota bacterium
GACTTGTAAATAGCCAGTTCCCCCAGCAGAAAGCGGGCTTGCGGCAGCTTCGGATCAAGCGCGAGGGCTTTTTGGAGCTCGTCAACAGCCAGCTCCTCCAGCTGCTGCCGGACCATCATCTGAGCGTTGATCAGCCGAGACGCCGCGGAGTCAGCCGGCACCGAGAACATGCGGGAGAAAGTGATTCTCGCTTCGTCCACCTGCTGGGCCTGCAGCTGACATACGCCGCGCAGGTACTGGGTCTCGGGCGTATCGAGCGAAGATCCTGCGATTTCGGACAAAAACGGGAGGGCTTGCGCGATGTGACCGAGAAAATAGTGAGACATTCCGAGAAGATGAGCGGCTTGAATGCGCTGAGAACTCCCTATCGGCGTCTGCGCGAATGACGGGGTCAGAAACTCGACCGCCTGTTGATAGTCCCCCTTCTGGTAGTGCGCGAGGCCGGTCAGATGCTGGACCAGAGGCTGGCCCTTGGCTGGCGCGTCGAGCTTCGCCACCGCGTTCAGCGCCTCGTCCGGCTTCCCCGCCTGAAGCAGCGCCTGGACCTCGGCGATCACGGAGTCGTTGGCCTGAGCGAGGAGTGAGGTGAAGATGAGGGTTAGCAGTACCAGGGGTGAAATTCTCATTTCCGTCGATTCGGATGTCGTACCAAAGCGTCGGACTTCCTCTGCCGCCGCACCCCAAAATGGCCAGGCGCTGTCGGCCGATTTGGGCAAACACGCCCTGTGGACGGACCTCCACTACTTTGACGCTTGGGCCGGACGATTGGATTCCAAGTTAACACACATGAAAAGTAACATCAGCCTATCACCAAACTTGACAACATGGCGGACAAAGTGTTGTGATGGACAAAAGGCATCCCTAGGACAGGTGGAGGTTGGAATTGCGAGCCTGGATCTCGGCGGTGGCACCGGCGCTGCCGGCTCGTTGGTTTTTCCGTTCGTTCGTTCCGTCGATCCCTACCTCGCAGACCGTCCCTCCCCCCTCATGGCTCAGCGGGCCGATTTGGGCCCGTAAATCAACCGTTCAATCCTGCAACTCCCTGGCGCCTGCCTGACGCCGTCCGACTCGGACGGGGCGTTTTGTGCCGACAGTCGGGATCCCGGGATTGCAGTAATGGAGCATCTTCTTTCGGAAAGGGAGGTCGTATGGAAAGAAGCAGACTCCTGATACTGTTGCTCACGCTCGTGTTTGCGGTCCCCATTCTTTCAACACAGGCGATGGCCCAGGCGGTCTACGGCAGTATCAGCGGGACAATCACCGATGCTTCGGGAGGAGTCATTCCCGGCGCGACGGTGACGATAAACAGTGTCCAACGAGGGACGACGGATACAGTAGTAACGAATGATTCCGGCAACTATGTGAAGGATCGGTTGCTTCCCGGCGTATACGCCGTCTCGGTGGAGTTGACTGGATTCCAGAAGGCTGTGATCGAGAGAGTCAATGTCAACGTCGATACGGTCAGTCACGTGGACATTACTCTGCAGCCAGGCGGGGTTGACCAGGTCATCACGGTCAACAGCACAGACACACAATTGCTGAAGACCGACCGTGCGGACGTGGCCACAACTTTCGAGGACAAGGAGATTACCGATCTTCCGATCCTTGATCGCAACTTCACCAAGTTCATCCTTTTGACCCCGGGCACGCAGCAGCTGGGATGGCAGCATGCAGCCAGCGAAAACCCCCAGGGTTCAATTCAGACGATGGTAAACGGACAGCATTTCAGCGGCACCGGCTATCAGCTGGACGGCACTGAAAACCGCGATCCGATCCTCGGCATCATCGTCATCAATCCTAACTTCGAGGCTATCGGCGAGACGAAAATCACGTCGCAGAACTACGACGCGGAATTCGGGCAGGCGACAGCCGGCGTGGTTTCGGTGCAGACGAAGTCAGGAACAAACGAGTTTCATGGCAGCGTTTTTGACTTCCGTCAGAGCGACTGGGGACAGGCGCGCAATCCGTTTTCCCAGTCGGAGGTGAATGCCCAGACCGGCCGTTTTATTCCCGCGACTCTTCGCAATCAGTTCGGCGGCTCGTTCGGCGGCCCGATCCTCAAGGACAAGTTCTTCTTCTTCGGGGACTACCAGGGACTTCGGAGCAAGGTTGGGGGTTCACGACTTCTCACTGTTCCGACCGCTCTGGGCCGAACCGGTGATCTGAGCGAATACGGAGTGAACATCTTCGATCCTGCCGGTGGAGATCCCGCAACCCGGACCCAATTTGCCGGCAACGTTATCCCCCAACTACGGCTTTCCCCCCAGGCTCTGGCGATTCTGCAGTTGGTTCCGCAGCCCACTCGTCCGGGGATTCGCGACAACTTCGTTGCCTCCGGAATAGAGCAGTTCAACAACGATACCTTCAATGTCCGTTTGGACGGGCGCATGTCCGAGGCTTTCAGCCTTTTTGGGCGCTACAGCTTCGCGGATTTCGAGCGAAACGGCCCCACCGCTTTCGGGGATGGGGGCGGCCCGGAGCTCGTTTCCCTCGGAGGCGTCTCAGATGTGCGTAACCACAGCCTGGCAGCCGGCTTTGATTACGGAATCAGTCCGACGCTGATCGGAGACTTCCGTTTCGGCTGGTTCTGGTACAAGGTCGCCGTGCTCCCGTTCGACTTCGGTCAGAGGACCGGCGAGCAGGTTGGTATTCCGGGTGTCAACCTCGATGACACCACGTACAGCGGCCTGCCTGCCGGCTTCGTCGAACTGCCGCCCGATGGTGAGGCCGGCGATTTCGAGTTCGGATCGGGTCTGGGCGTCAACCGCTGCAACTGCCCGC
>RPQK01000864.1 GCA_003819755.1 Acidobacteriota bacterium
TCAATGAAACTCAAACCCAATTTCCAGGTACGGAACTCACTCTGGTCTTCCAAGTCGGCTCATCCTGGATTCCCAGAGGTCAGGAGTTCTGAAATGGCATTGGGGCGAGACGCCTGTGCTTCCAGGGTCACCATTCCGTGATGCTTATCTGACCGCTTATGCCCCGTTCCTTGAAAGACCGACCCGTAACCGCCTCCTATCGGTTAGAATTGGCGTCAAATTGGGATAGCGAGGGAGGGGACGATGAGAAACGGGAAGAAGGTGATCAATGACCCGTGCTGTGTGGTCAGCGAGTTGCTGAACGGAGTGACGGCAGCGGCCGCCGGGAGAATCATTCGGCTGCCTGGCGCAACGGCCGTCGTGCGGGCCGACCCCAAGCCCGGAAAGGTTGGTCTGCTGATCGGCGGCGGCAGCGGACACGAGCCGCTGTTCCCCGGCTTCGTGGGACATAACATGGCGGACGGGGCGGCCTGCGGGCACATCTTCACGGCGCCGACCCCGGATGTGATCCTCGCCGCTACAAAGGCTCTGGATCAGGGCAAGGGCGTACTCTACGTGTACGGCAACTACGCGGGCGATAACATGAACTTCGACCTCGCAACTGAGCTGGCGTCGGAGGAAGGGATTTCAACGAAGACGGTTCGTGTTTGGGATGATGTCGCCTCCGCCCCTCCTGACCGGTTTGCGGATCGGCGAGGCATAGCGGGAGATCTGTTCGTGATCAAGGTGGCGGGTGGAGTGTCGTCAGTCGCCGGTTCCTTGGAGGAGGCGGAACGAGTCACCGCGAAAGCCCGTGACAACACCCGTTCTATGGGGGTCGCACTGGGTCCAGGCTCCATACCCGGGAGCGGGGAGCCCACTTTCGAGCTCGCCGATGACGAGATTGAGATCGGCATGGGACTCCACGGCGAGCGCGGGGTAAGCAGGGGAAAGATGATGCGCGCCGACGAGCTCGTGGCACGGATCCTGGAACGAATTCTCGTCGACTTGCCTTTCCGGGCCGGTGACCAGGTATGCCTGCTCGTCAACGATCTCGGCGCGACGACCATGATGGAGCTCCTCATCGCCAACCGGAAGGCTCATGAGATCCTGCGCGCCAGGGAAATTGGGGTCCACGACACCGTCGTCGGCAGCTTCTGCACCTGCCAGGAGATGTCCGGCTTCTCTCTCTCGCTTATGAGGCTGGATGAAGAGCTTATGCACTACTACGACCTGCCTGCCGATTCCCTGGCTTTCAAAAAAATGTAAACATACCGTAGCCCGAGAGGAGTCACATAATGAGAAGGAATCGCCGTAAGTTCATGAAAACTGCCTTGGCTGGTGGTCTGGCTGCTCTGCCACTGTCGCAAACCAGCCCGGAAAGTGCGAAGCCGAGCTCCGGGACCAAACAGCAGGCGTACGCCAGGCTGGATGAGGTCCTGAAGCAGCCGGTGCTGAAAAGGGAGCTCTTCAAAACCCAGGTCATCATCAAGACTCTCGAACTGCTCCGCCAGCAGAACAATTTCCTGTGCCGGGTGCGTTCAACGGACGGCGCCGAAGGCGTTTCAGTTGGTCACAGCGGACTCAGCTCTCTCTATCCGATTTTCGGCCACTCGCTCGAGCCGTTCTTCATCGGGAAAGATGCCCGCGATTTGGATCTGCTGCTCGAAAAAGCCTACATCTATAACCTCAATTTCAGATTGAGCGGCATGGCTCTCGGGATACCGCTGGCCACCATCGAGTTTGCCATTCTCGACATGCTGGGACAGATTTCCGGCAAGTCGATGGGCCAGTTGATCGGGGAAATTCACCACCCTCGAGTCAAGGTTTACCAGGCGACCGAATACCGTGAGAAACCGGTCGAGGAGTCGCTCGAAGTGATTAAGAGAGATGTGGCGGAATACAACGCGCACGCGCTCAAGATAAAAGTCGGCGGCCTGATGTTCATGACGAAGGACCACAACGCCGTTGGCCCCGCGGGACGAACCGAAACCATGATTCCTCTCATCCGCAAGACGTTTGGCGACAAGATGTTTCTGTACGCGGACGCAAACGGTTTCTACTCAGTGGATGAAGCCATCCGCGTGAGCAGATTGCTCGAAAAATACGACTATCGCTTTTTCGAGGAACCCGTTCCTTTCGACTGGTACGAAGAGACCAAACAGGTTGCGGATTCCGTGAAGATTCCGATTGCCGGCGGCGAGCAGGAGTACAGTCTGCACGGTTTCCGGTGGCTGATCGCCAATGACGGCCTGCAGATCGTCCAGCCGGATAACTACTATTTCGGGGGCATGATCCGGTCCATGAAGGTCGCCCGAATGGCCCAGGCGTTTGGCAAAGAGTGCACGCCGCACATGTCCGGCGGGGGCCTCGGCTACCTTTACATGATGCACTTCGTCTCGGCCCTGCCTAATGCCATGGCCCATCATGAGTTCAAAGGCCTGAAGACCCAGGTGCAGTTTGAGTGTCCCACGTCGCCGCTCCTGGTTCAGGATGGAGAGATTCAAGTCCCGACCGGTCCCGGTCTAGGCGTAAAAATCGACCCGGATTTCATCAAGAAGCATCAGATTGTGAAGGCTTGATATGGCTGCCCGCTTGAAGATTGTTGACTCATGTAAAGAGGCAGATATCGCCGACCGGCTCCCGGGCCGTGCCGAAGGACAGGTTACGGCCTGGCTACTTCCTCACGCCGGAGGCGTGAGAGGAGAGTAGCCAGGCCATAACCTGTCCTTCGGCACGGCCCGGGCGCCGGTCGGCGATATCTGCCTCATTACATGCATCAACAATCAACAAGCGAGCA
>RPQK01000865.1 GCA_003819755.1 Acidobacteriota bacterium
CGTCCGATATGATCATCACCCCGGTCCCACCTACCTCGTCAAGCCCGAAGATGTGGCCCGAGTAACGGCCGGGATCGGCTGCCATGCGCTGCCGGGCCTCGCGGATCAGTTCCTCGCGATCGCCAAACTGAGTGGCACCGGTGGGGCAGGCGGTGGCACAAGCGGTTGCCAGCCCCTTTGCCTGCCGCCCCGTGCACATGTCGCATTTCTTTACATAGGGGAAGGCGCTTTCCCACTCGTATTTCGGAATTCCGAACGGGCATGCCTGCATGCAGTAGCGGCACCCGATGCATTTCTCCTTCGCGTAAACCACGGCGCCGCTGGCCGTTTTCTCAAGAGCGCCGACCGGGCATACTGAAGCGCAGGTCGGCTCTTCGCAGTGCATGCACATCCTGCGGACGAATCGGCCGGACCGGTTGTTCACAACGGTGAAGGTCTTGGCACTCAGGTTGTCCTGGAGGAAATTGTCGGCCGTCTTCGGCAGCTGATTCTGTTCCTTACAGGCCTGGTAGCAGGCGCCGCAACCCACGCAGCGCGTGGTGTCCAGCAGTATCCCTTTCCTTCTTGTCCCGCTTGCTTTTGACATGAGACTCTCCTTGGTCGTCCGGCCCATCCGGCTGGACAAATCATTCAACTGTTCTCGTTTTGCAGGAAGGTCCTAGAAGCGGGCCGGCGAGCGGCCGACCCGCCCGGAGCACGTCAGGAGTGCAACTCGTCCGGTTCCGGAACCGGCTTCAGAAAATCCTCGTTGAATTTGTCCCACGCTTGGTCGTCCATACTCTCGAGGACTCCGCTGGTCAGTTGTCCGCCATCTTGGACTACAGGGCCCAAGGCCATGTGCTGCACGGAAAGGGTTGCGAAGAAATCCTTAAACCTCTGGATCTCTTCGGCGAGCCACGATCGGCTCTCTTCACCTATCCGCAGGACTTTCAAATCACGGGCCAGCGCCTCCGGCTCCACCGTGCAGATCCAACCGCGCGCGTAAGGATCGGCCGTGATCAAGCCCGGATCGCGGACCACCGCCTGGTTGACCAGACCGACGACTCCGTCTATCGGGGACCGGAAAGTCGCTTTTCGGTTCCCCTGAGTGACCGAGAACAACTCGTCGCCACGCCTGACGGACTGACCTGCGGCCGGCATCTGCGCCTTGTCAATGCGGCCAAGTACTCGCTGAACAAAGCCATCGAGGCCGATCTTCGCCTCGCCGGTCGGTTCCAGTCCCAACCACGTATGACCCGAATCCAGGAAGAGTCCCGCCGGCGCCTGAACGCGGGCCAGCTCAAAACCGGGGATCGAAGCCGTCAGGTCCGGCACCGCCTCTTTCCTGCGAGCCCTTGACCATTGGAGTAGCCCATCGGCAAGTATGAAAACGACTACGGTTGCTATCACAAATATCGGAACCATTTCTAAACCCCTCCTTCAATCCCTTTGTGCTTTGAGGTCACTTCCCGCGCCCCGCCTGGCCGAGAGAAAGTGATCGATGAGAGCCTGCAGTTCACCAGGATCGACGACTGCCGACAAATCCTCGATCGGCATGCCACCATCCTGTACCGTCTGACCCAATACCGGGCTGGCCATGCTCACCAGCCGGAAAAGCCGTGTGTGCAAATCCTCGATCTCTGCGTGAAACCAACGTTCGACCTGCTTCCCGTAGAAAAGATTCGTCAGGTCCTCTGCCAGGCCTGTCGGCTGCAACAGGAAGGCCGCTCCCGAGCCGTAGGAATCACGGTTGACCAACGAGGGCTGCTGAGCCAGCCTGTCGTTGACCTCGAGAATGACGCCGCGCACCGGGGCACACAATTCGGTCTCCCCCGCCCGATGGATGATTCGCCAGACCGGCTGTCCGGGACCCACCCTTCTGCCCGCCTCGGGAAGACCGACCGAATAGATCCGGCCGACGAGGCGCTGTCCGAAGTCGTCGAGCCCGACCCGGACCCGCCCGCCTTCCTCAATGCGCATCCAGGCGTGGCGACCGTGGTAGAACAGGCCATTCGGCAGCACGTAGCCCTCCACCTTCCTCGTAAGTTCTTCCATGACACCCCGGTCCTTCGCGCCCGTCGGGCCCGATGCCCCGGTTCGATGCCGGCCCTCGGCTGCCTTTCTGATTCCCACGTCTAACGGGCAATCGTCGCACTCGAAGTGCCGATCGCAGAGTTTGTAGTCGACCACTCCCGCAGTCATCCACACGCATTGCTCGAAGTCGTCGAAAAACTCGCCAGGACTGCTTTCCTTTTTCATGTCTACACTCTCCGCCTTACCTCGGTGTACACATTAAGCAAGACCCGTACCAAACCAAAACAGCAACCCATATCGCAGATAAGTTATTGACATATCGATTCTTAGCGTAAATCTTCCGTTTGGACCGCCTGTTGAGATTATCAACGGGCCGTCCCCACGCGGGCGCGTTGGCGCCGCCTGAGACGAAGAAAGACCCGAAAACTCAATAGGTTAGAGAGCCTGTCTAGAAACTACACAGACAAAATCGCGATATTGTTGTGTTTTTCAGCAGAACTTTGGGGTCACAGCGTTAATTTTTAGTTTTTGGCAGCTCTCGCCGCCGGAAACTAAAAACTAACGCTGTGACCCCTGGAGGAGTGACCCCTGGAGGATTCGGTTGCGGTCGTCGACATGCACGACGAGGGGCTGGTGGGATCGAGCGGCCTCGTTTTCGATCAGAGCGTAGGAAATAATAATCACCTTGGCTCCCGGGTGCCCGAGGCGCGCGGCAGCGCCGTTCAGACAGATCTCGCCTTTGCCCGGCTCGCCTTCGATGAC